>CBIHQZ010001543.1:0-1832 GCA_966212315.1 uncultured Myxococcales bacterium | reverse complement strand
AGGGGTCTACGCGACAGAGCACCGACGTGTAGAAGCGGGGTGTGGGTCTCCGTGATCCACACGTGCCAGAATCACGCACCATGAGACTCGGTTCGCGCCTCGGTTCACTGGTCGTCTCCGACATCCGCGCGATGACTCGCGCGTGCGATGCGGTGAACGGGATCAATCTCGGTCAGGGCATCTGCGATCTGCCGACACCGCCTCCCGTTGCCGCGGGCGCGATCGATGCGATCCGCGAGAACAAGGTGGTCTACACCGCGCCCGAAGGGATTCTCCCGCTGCGACGCGCGGTGGCGGAGAAGGTCGAGCGGCGCTACGGGCTCGCGTTCGATCCGGTGAGCGAAGTCGTGGTGACCTCGGGTGCGACCGGCGGATTCGCGGCTGCGTGTCTCGCGCTCTTCGATCCGGGCGACGAGATCGTCTTGTTCGAGCCGTACTACGGCTACCACTTGAACATGGCGCTCTCGCTCGGCCTCGTGCCGGTGCTGGTGCCGATGATGCCGCCCGACTGGAAGTTCGACGCGGACGCATTGCGCAAGGCGATCACGCCGAAGACGCGCGGCGTCGTGGTGTGCACGCCCGCGAATCCGAGCGGCAAGGTGTGGAGCGTCGAGGAACTCGATGCGCTCGTCGCGATCTGCCGCGAACACGATCTCATCGCGGTGACCGACGAGATCTACGAACACATTCTCTTCGATGGCGCCGAGCACGTGCCGCTCGCAACGCGCCCCGGTGCGCGCGAGAGAACCGTCACCCTCTCGGGTTTCTCGAAGACCTTCGCCGTCACCGGCTGGCGCCTCGGGTACCTCACCGCGCCGCCCGAGATGGCACGCAAGATCACGATCGCGAGCGATCTCTTGTACGTGTGCGCGCCGACGCCGCTGCAGCACTCGATGATCGCCGCGCTCGCGATGCCCGAGAGTTACTACGCGCAGATGGCGGCGGACTACGCGGTGAAGCGCGACATCCTGTGCGATGCGTTGCGCGATGCGGGGCTCACGCCGTACGTGCCGCAGGGTGCTTACTACGTGCTCGCCGACATGCGCTCGCTCGGCGCGCCGAACGCGAAGGCCGCGGCGATGGCGTTGCTCGAGCGCACCGGGATCGCGTCGGTGCCGGGGACGTCGTTCTACAAGAACCCGGTGGGCGAGACGTTGTCGCGGTTCTGTTTCGCGAAAGAAGTGAGCGCGCTCGAGGAAGCCGCGCGGCGACTGCGGACGTTGCGGTAGGGGCGACGTTCGTCGCGCAATCCCTCGCTGCGCCCACGCGTCGCCACGAATTCGCCACATCGCGGTGTCACGATCGCGTCTGCATGCAACAAATCGCTGCCGTCACGAGCCTTCGCGCGCTGCACCACCGACTTCGCGCCGCCGCGTTCTATCCGCTCTCGATCGCGTCGGTCGCGTGTGTCGCACTCGTCGTCGTACGCGTCGCGATCACGCACCGAATGACGTTCTCGTTCCTGGTGTGGAACCTCTTTCTCGCGTGGGTCCCTTACGTGTTCACCCCGGTCGGAGGAAACCGCGCTGCGCCGCGCGCATCACGCGCGATCGCGCTCGGGAGTGGCGCGCTGTGGCTGCTGTTCCTTCCGAACGCCCCGTACCTCGTCACCGATCTCGTTCATCTGCGAGCGCGCGCCGACATGCCGTTCTGGTTCGACGCGTCGATGCTCGCTGCGTTTGCGTTCACGGGACTCGCGCTCATGATCGCCTCGCTCGCGCGCGTGCATGGCGCGGTCGAGCGGCGCACCGATCGGCGCATCGGATGGATCTTTGCCGTCGCGACGCTGACCCTCTCGTCGCTCGGCATCTACCTCGGTCGCGTCCTTCGAT
>CBIHQZ010001542.1:0-1837 GCA_966212315.1 uncultured Myxococcales bacterium | reverse complement strand
CGCGGGGTTCGTGATGTCGCTGCACGCGGCGCCTCCCGAGGGTGTCGATGTCTCGAAGCTTCGCCACGTGCTCTCGGTGCTCGATCCAGAACCCGTCTTTCCCGCCGAGTTGCTGCGGTTTCTACGCGAGGCGGCCGACTACTATCTCTATCCGCTCGGCGACGTGCTGCGCACCGCGGCGCCGGCGGTCGATTCGCGAGCGCGCGCGCGGATGGAGCCCGAGGCGAAGAAAGCCAACATGCGGGCGCGCTGGGCTCGCGTGCGCGAAGAGAGTTTCGTGCGGCTCGCGAGCGCGGCGGCCGAGCAGCGTCCGACGTTGCGCGGTGGGCGGCAGACACAGTTGCTCGCGATTCTGGAGGCACGTGGCGAGGTCTCGCTCTCGGAACTACGCGGGCAGATGAAGGACCCGAGCGGGGTCCTGCGATCGTTGAAGGAACGCGGAATCGTCGAGGTCGAGAAGCGCGAGGTTCCGGACGATCCGTTCTTCGGCGAGCCGATGGCGCGCGACGTTCCGCCCACGCTCGTGCCCGCGCAGGCGAACGCGGTCGACGCAATCGGTCGTGCGGTGACGAACAACGACCGCGTGACGTTCCTGCTCTACGGCGTGACGGGCTCGGGCAAGACCGAGGTGTATCTCCGTGCGGTCGAAGCCGCGCAGCGGGCCGGAAAGGGCGCGATCATCCTGCTCCCCGAGATCGCGCTCACGCCGCAGCTCGTGGGCCGGTACCGCGCGCGCTTCGGCGACAACCTGGCGGTGATGCACTCGGGGCTGAAAGAGTCCGACCGCTACGCGATGTGGAAGAAGCTTCGCGCCGGCGAGTGCCAGGTCGCGATCGGTGCGCGCAGTGCGATCTTCGCGCCGGTACAGAACCTCGGGTTGATCATCGTCGACGAAGAGCACGACGGGTCGTTCAAGCAGGACGAATCGTTTCGCTATCACGGCCGCGATCTGGCGGTGCTCCGCGCGCATCGCGCCGGCGTGGTGTGCGTGCTCGGAAGCGCGACGCCGTCGGTCGAGAGCTATCACGCCGCGCTCGACGGGCGATTCCAGATGCTCGAGTTGCCCGAGCGCGCGACCGCCGCGTCGCTCCCGGCGATCGAGCTGGTCGACCTGCGCAAGATGGGACGGAAGGGGCCGACCGGGCAGGAGATGCTGTCGCTGCCGCTGATCCGCGCCCTCGACGAGACCCTCTCGCGCGGCGAGCAGGCGATCGTGTTTCTCAATCGCCGCGGCTTCGCGCCGAGCGTGCACTGCGAGACGTGCGACAAGATGATCGAGTGCCCGTCGTGCTCGGTCGCACTGGTGCTCCATCGCAAGGCCGGCACGATGAAGTGCCACTACTGCGACTTCACCGCGCCGTTCGAGAACAAGTGCGTGGTGTGCGGCGGCGAGGCGATCGACCTGCTCGGCGTGGGGACCGAGAAGATCGAACACTCGCTGATCGAGACGTTTCCGCGCGCGCGGATCGGACGGCTCGATCGCGACGTGGCGAGTTCGACCGGCGCGGAAACCGTGATCGAACGATTGCGACGCGGCGAACTCGACGTGCTGGTGGGCACGCAGATGGTGACCAAGGGGCACGACATCGCGCGCGTGACGTTGGTGGGAGTGATCGCGGCGGATTCGTCGCTCAGCTTCCCGGACTTCCGCGCCGCGGAGCGAACGTTTCAACTGCTCGCGCAGGTCGCGGGGCGCGCGGGGCGCAAGGATCTGCCGGGGCGCGTGATCATCCAGACCTGGCAACCGGAGCACTTCGCGTTGCAGCGCGCGAAGCATCACGACTACGGCGGCTTCTTCGAAGAGGAACTCGCGGCGCGTCGTGAACTCGGCTACCCG
>CBIHQZ010001541.1:0-1837 GCA_966212315.1 uncultured Myxococcales bacterium | reverse complement strand
CTCGCGTTCGTCCCGCCCACGACACCCGCCCCGCATCTCGACCTCGACCACACGCTCGCGCACGTACGCGTCCGGCCGCACCGGCTGGGCGCGACACCACCGCGAATGCGCGAGCCGTTCCGCGCGCGCCGATGCTATTCTGCGCCGTCGCCAGACGCGTCCGTTCGAGGAGAAGCGAAGTGTTGCGAACCCCATCGATCCTTACCGTGTGCGCGCTGCTCGCCGCCGGCTGTTCGACCTCCATCACCACGCACGGCGATGCGAGCAACGACGCCGATGCGAACCGACCCGACGTCGCAGCGAGCGACGTGCAGTTCGCGGACGTCACGTTCGCGGTCGACGTCGCGAGCGACGACGCGAATGACGCCGCCGCCGACGCGGTCGTCGCCGATGCCGCTCCGGCCGATGCGGGCGCGCCGATCGGCCCGCACGGAGGCAGTGTCGACCGCCTGCGGTTCGCGGTCTTCGGCGACATCCGCCCGCCGTACCCCGATCAGAACAGCGCCTACCCGCAGATGATCGTGGGCGAAGTGATGTCGAGCATCAACGAGTCGAACGTGCAGTTCGCGGTCGCGACCGGCGACTACATGAACGCGAACTTCTGCTCCAACTGCGTCGACACGCAGCTGAACTACCTCGCCACCGCCGAGAGCATGTTCGACGGCCACGTCTTCCACGCGATGGGCAACCACGAGTGCGCGACGGTCACGGCGTACAACTGCCAGAACGAGAACGAGACGGTGAACGTCCGCACGTTCCGCACGCGGTTCCTGCCCGACTACGAGCACACGTACTACGACTGGGTCGTTCACACCTCGGCCGGCGACGCGCACTTCATCGCGACCGCACCGAACGCGTGGAACAGCGCGCAGGCCACGTGGCTCACCAACGCACTCGCGCAGCCCGCGGCGTACACGTTCGTCATCGCCCACGAACCCCCGAACGACCCGGGCCCCGGGACGCGCGCGATCGAAGACGCGATGGCCCTGCGTCCGGGCGGCATCTCGATGCGCTTCTACGGACACGTTCACGAGTACTCGCGCGTCGGTTTCAACGGGACGATCACCGGCAACGCCGGCGCGCCGTTGAGCGGTTCGAACTACTACGGCTTCGTCGTCGTCGAGCAACGCGCCGACGGCAACCTCGTGGTGAACGGATACGAAGCCGGCCACCCCGCCATCGTCCACGACTCGTTCGTGGTGCAGCCCGACGGCATGCCGGGACGCTGAGTCCGCGAACGTACTCACAGCAAGCGAACCACTACACCGTGACGCAGACTTTCAGCTTCCGACGATTCACTTCTCGAACGATCGCCACGGTCTTCGCCGCCGCGCTGGCCGCTTGCTCGAGCGGCAGCGATCCGTGCCCGACGCCGGGGGCGTGCGCGGATGGGAACGGCAACGACACGATCATCGCCGTCGATGTGGTGACGGACACCGGTGTCGATGCGGTCGTTGACATCGCGACGACCGAGGACGCCGGCACTGACGTCCCCGCGGCGACCGATGTTGTCGAAGCGTGCGCGCCTTCGTGCGGTGCGCGAACGTGCGGCGACGACGGCTGCGGCGGTTCGTGCGGCATGTGCTTCGGCGGACTCACGTGCAATGTGTCCGGCAGTTGCGCACCCGATCCAACCACGCGTTGGACGATCGAAGCCGTCGACGCAACGGTGCTCGACCACAAGGCCAACGGCGACACGTGGGATCCGTTCGGTGGACTCCCGGATCCGCTCGTCTGCATCAGCGTCGGCACCGATCGCCAGTGCGGCTCCAACCTGAGCGACACCATCGCGCCGATGTGGAACTACCGATTCCCGACCGCGGTGACCACGGCAGAG
>CBIHQZ010001540.1:0-1838 GCA_966212315.1 uncultured Myxococcales bacterium | reverse complement strand
CGGACGCGCCATCTCCTGCGCGCGCTGGCGCTAGTGCGGCCACGACACTCACCGCGAGCCGACTGTAAATCGGGTGGGGCGTTGCGCGCGCGCCGGCACGTCGCGACGTGCCACCACAGCTTGGATTTCTCGCGCCGGCACATCGCGACGTGCCACCGCAGCTCGGATTTCATCCCCCCAATGCCCGGATGCCACTAAGGCCCAATGCGACCTAGATCACGCCTTCGCTGTTCGCCAACGGACGCGCGCGCTTCGTCAGGATCTCGCAGCCGGTCTTCGTCACGAGGATCGTGTGTTCGAACTGTGCGCTCAGTCGCCGATCTTTGGTGCGCACCGTCCACTTGTCCTTCGGATCGACGTCGACCTCCCACGTCCCGAGATTGATCATCGGTTCGATCGTGAAGATCATTCCGGCCTTCAATCGATCGCCCTTCCCGCGCGTTCCGTAGTGCGGGATCTGCGGGTCGGTGTGGAACTTCCGGCCGATGCCGTGACCGACGAAGTCACGCACCACGCCGCATCCCTGCTTCTCGGCGTATTCCTGGATCGCGGCGCCGATGTCACCGATGCGCGCGCCGTCCTTCACTTCCGCGATGCCGACGTCGAGCGCCTTGCGGGCCACTTCAGTGACGTGGATCGCGTCCTTCGACGGAGTACCGATGTAGAACGTCGCGCTCGTGTCGCCGAACCATCCGTCCTTGGCGGGGAACGTCGTGGTCACGTCGACGTTCACGATGTCGCCGGGCTTCAGCTTCTGCGTCGCGGTCGGGATGCCGTGACAGACGATGTCGTTCACCGAGGTGCACACGCTCTTCGGAAAGCCGCGGTAGTTCAGCGGCGAAGGGCGCGCGCCGCGACGGATCGTGTCTTCGTGAACGATCGTGTTGATGTCCTCCGTGGTCATCCCGGGGCGAAGCTTGTCGCCGACGAGCAGCAGCGTCTCCGCGGCCATCTGACAGGACACACGCATCGCGTCGATCTCACGCGGCGACTTGATCTCGATGGCACTCACGGCGCTTGAACCTTCCGGGGCGAAACGGGGACGAAACCTATAGAGCAGCCGCTCGCGCTGTCAAACGATGAGCTGGTTTGCCCCGGAAATCGCGTTCAAGACGCGACGCGCGCCGCCTGCGCGAACGACAGGTCGCTGACGAGCGCGTGATGGTCCGAAGCGCTGGTGGCGTGAACCCGCGTGCGATGTGCGTCGATCCGATTGCACGCGAACATGTAGTCGATCCGCAGCGTGATGCCCGGCGCGAACGGATGCGTTCCGGCGTCGCCCTCGCCTGCGGTGTCGTAGAGATCGCGCAGACGCGAGGTCACTGCGCGATGCGGTTCGCTGCCCGGCAGGTCGTTGAAGTCGCCCGCGAGCACGATCGGCTCGTCACTCGCGCCGAGCACTTGATGGATGTGCCCGATCTGCCGAATGCGAAGCGATCGCTCGAACGGTCGATGCGAGAGGTGCGTGACCGCCGTGCGAAGCGCGCCCGACGGCGTTTCCACGACGGCCGTGCCGAGCACACGCTGCTCGGTGTTGCGCTCGGTCGGAAGGCGAACGGTACGTGCCTCGCGCAGCGGATGTCGCGACATCATCGCGAGGCCGTAGCCGCCGCAATCGTCCCATTCGATCGCCTGGAAGAACGCGTGATCGCGGTACCCGGCGAGTTCCGCGAGTTGCGCGACCTGGTCGACTCGTCCCGATCGTCGCGTCCCGCGGTCGACTTCCTGGAAGAGCACGACGTCCGCATCGATGGCGCGGATCTGTTCCGCGACGCGATGGATGCCGCGCGCGCACGATTGAAGGTTCCAGGTTGCGATGCGAAGAACGCCGGAGTCGG
>CBIHQZ010001539.1:0-1839 GCA_966212315.1 uncultured Myxococcales bacterium | reverse complement strand
CGAAGCCAGCGGTGTCCCGCACTTCTTCATCAACGGGGCGCGCTTCGTCGGCGCGCAGCCGATCGAGCGGTTCACCGCCGCCATCGATCAGACGCTCGCACGCGCACGCACGATGCCCCCGGGGCGCGCGTATGCCGATTCGGTGCGTGATGCGATCGCGAATCACGCGGATCTCAATCCCGTGCCCAGTGCTCCGACGCCACCGCGCCACTACCGCAACGTCGACGCGACTGCGCTCTACCGCGTCGACGTCGGTGATTCACCGGTGCTCGGCCCCGCCGATGCGCTCGTGACCATCGTGGCCTTCTCGGATTTCCAATGCCCCTTCTGCAGCCGCGTCGAGCCGACACTGGCGACGATCCGCGATCGGTATCGCAACGACGTGCGCATCGTGTGGAAGAACAATCCGCTCCCCTTCCACGATCACGCCATGGAAGCGGCCGAGGCGGCGATGGAGATCTATCGGCAGCAGGGCGCGGGCGGATTCTGGCGCTACCACGATCAGCTGTTCGGCAATCAACGCGCGCTCGATCGCGCGTCGCTCGAGCAGTACGCACGCAACGAGCAGGCGGACTTGAACGAGTTCCGCAACGCACTCGACAGCCATCGTCATGCGCAGCGGATTCACGACGACATGCAGCTCGCGACGGCGCTGGAGCAGACGGGCACGCCGACGTTCTTCATCAACGGGCATCTGCTGGTCGGTGCGCAACCGGTCGATCGTTTCGTCACCGCAATCGACGCCGCACTCGTCGAGGCCCGCGCCGCGGTTGCACACGGCGTCGCGCGCGCGGCGGTCTATGCGCATCTCACCGCCAACGGTTCGACGCGTGCGGTCATCACGGCGGGAAGTGACGATGGCGGCGCCGGCAACGACTCGCCGAACCGCGTGTACACGGTGCGATCGAACCCGCGCGCGCCATTCCGCGGAGGCGCGCACGCGCGCGTCGTTCTCGAACACTTCTCGGACTTCCAGTGCCCGTTCTGCTCGCGCATCGAACCGAGCATCCAGGCCGTGCTTCGTCAGTACGGCGATCGTGTTCGCCTCGTGTGGCGCGACTATCCGCTGCCGTTCCACGTTCACGCGATGCTCGCGGCCGAAGCGGCGCGCGAGGTCTATGCGCAGCGGGGCAACGACGCGTTCTGGCGTTTCCACGATCTGCTCTTCCAGAACCAGTCGGCATTGGAGCGTGCGGATCTCGAACGCTACGCACAGCAAGTCGGCGCGAACCTGCCGCGATTCCGTCGCGCGCTCGATCGCCACACGCACCAGGCCGAAGTGCAAGAAGACATCGCCGCTGCGACCGCATCGGGAACAGAGATCGGAACGCCCGCCACGTTCGTGAACGGGCATCTCGTTCTCGGCGCGCAACCGGTCGAGGCGTTTCAGCGCGTGATCGACGCCGAACTCGCCGCGCCTGCGCGGCACTGATCCGTCCGCGGTTCGATTCGACGATCGAGCCGCGGAACTCCGTCACGCCGCAATCAGGTCGCGGGCGTTTCCGTACGCGCCGGACGCTTCGCATCGAAGCACGGCTTGCAGAACGCGGGGCGTTCGGCGCTCGGCTCGAACGGCACCCGCGCGGCGGCACCGCACGTCGCGCACGTCGTCTCGATCAGCGGGCGACGCTGACGCGCCTGCTTCGCGCCGCCACCGCCTGCACCGTGGCCGCCACCATTGCGCGGTGCTTGTCCACGCGAGTCGGCCGGTGCGCTGTTGGCGAACGCCGGCGATCGGTATCCATCCCGCGACGAGGCGCGCGGAGCGCCGCCCTGCGCTTGTCCGCGTCGACCGCCGCCACCGAATCGGGTGTTGCCGCCGAACGACGACGGTGCACT
>CBIHQZ010001538.1:0-1842 GCA_966212315.1 uncultured Myxococcales bacterium | reverse complement strand
ACCCGATGACCGCGAGGCGATCAGGCGTGGTGAAACTTCTGCGCCACGGCACTAGCATCGCGAGCAGCAAGCATGTGCGGGCGTCTTGCATCGAGCGGTTCATCCAGTCGGTTCGCTCGTGGATGTCCGAGCCGAGTGCCCGATAGGGGGAGCCTCGATCGTAGTCCGTTCGGCGCGTGCGTCCCAATGACGTGGAGCGTGCGATCGTCTGGACGATCGCGATCTCACCCCGAGCGCTGCGCGCTCAGCCGCTTCGTCCCCGGCCCCCACGTGTCGTCGGCACCGAGCGAGGGCTCCTGCTGCGCGACGACGCGCGTCTCGGAAATGGGCGTGTGTCGGTCGGTCCGTCGTATCGCGAAGTGGGTGAACTTCGAGAGCACCTGCGCCACGACGCGGGAGACCATCGGCTCGCCGAGGACCTGCGCGGCGGCGTGCATCCCCGCGAACCGGCGCCCCTCGAAGTCGACTTCCTCCGCGTAGAGAAACGGTCGCGCCGCTGCGTCGACCGAGAGACGGAGTCGCACGGAGACTTCGACAGGACGCGTCGATCCACCACTCCCGGTCCCGATCCGGACCTGCACCCAGCCCTTCCGCTGGGTCACCGGGGCGGGGCCCAGGAGAATCGTTCCGTCCAACGTCGCCGTGACCTTCAACGGCAGCCTGTCCAATGCACCGATCGGCCAACTCATTCCGCGCCATCCCTTTCCGTCGCCAGTCCCGTCGTCGCAGCGCGGAAGAGCACGCGTCGCGTCTGCTCGACGAGGTGCGGTTTCCACACGCCGTCGAACTCTCGAAGAAAGCACTCGATGTCATCCCACTCGACGTCACCGAACCGAACGCGATCGATCGACACGTTCGTCGTGCGTCCGTGATCGACGTCGACTCGGAGGTGCACCGCGATCCACTGCAGCACGCGCGGGATCTTCGCGTCGGTCGCGCCGATGCGGAGCCAGCCGCCGGCGCGCGTCACGCGCGTGTTGCGCACGTACACGTCGCGGTCGGCATCGACTCGCAGTCGCGCCTCCGCGCCGAAGGTCGCGACCGCCAGGTGCGAGGGATGGGATTCACGCTGCGTCGTCACAGGGCATCTCGCTGGAGCGATGGGGGCGCACCGCCTGGCTCGTCGAAGTTCTTCGCACGCGGATCGCGAACCGTCATTCGAGTGGTGCTCGCATGAGCAAAACGAGTGCCGTCAGGCAGTAACCAGCCGCAGCCGTCTTCGTGCATGCCGCGCACGGAGCGGAAACGGCGGCGCTTCGCGACGTGTTCCGTTTGCACATCCGTGTTTCGGCTTCAGCAATGCGTGCGCGTGGTCGTTACACCCCATCACTCCACTGCGCGCACATCCAGGGCGTGGTGGGCGCCTACGTCCGCGCGTGTTCGCAGCGGCAACGCGCGAGATCCGCCCGGTCAACCCGGCGCGCGTCGAAGAACGATTCTCTTGCGTGCGAAACGCCAGGTCACGCGGAGCGCCCTGATCAGCCGTGTCGCCGAGACGACACCGACCAAGAGGCGGTTAGCCCAGGTGGGACCCTCCATCCCTTGGCGTGGGTGCAGCAAGCAGGCCTTCGCGTCGGGACGTGGCCGGCCGGCGAAATGGCAGAAAGCTAATACCGTCCCCCTTCGCCCGGTGGGTGCCCTGCGTCTGCGCGGCAACGCAGCACTGCCGCTGCTGGCTGACCCCTGTCATTGACCATCGAACGAAAGAGACGCGGCGGCGGCGCACCTCACGCAGACTCCGTCGCATGGCTCGCGACAACCAGCCGCCGGTGGTGCGCAACGAGCGCATCGCCGTCGAAGTGGCGCGCGTCGCGGAAGGCAGGTTTTCACTGTCGCACAGCG
>CBIHQZ010001537.1:0-1847 GCA_966212315.1 uncultured Myxococcales bacterium | reverse complement strand
GGTCGACGTGCCGGTCGCGCAGAGCACCGCGAACGTGCAGTTGATGCCGTCGGGTGCTGTTCACGTGATCGCGACCGAACAGGGCAGCGGCCGTGCGCTTCCGGTGCGCGTGCAGTTGATCCCCGACGACACTTCACTACTGCCGAATCTGCCCGCGTCGTTCGGCGAAGATCCGCCCCATCGCAATCGCATGCAGATCGCGTATCCGCCCAACGGCAACGTCGTGTTGCGCGCGCCGGTCGGGACGTATCACGCGATCGTGTCGCACGGGTTCGAGTACGAGATCTCGGACACGACGGTGAACGTCACCGCGAACAATCAAACCGAGGTCACGGTCTCGCTGCGACACAGCGTCGACACGCCGAACGTGCTCTGCGGCGACATGCACATCCACACCCGCCGCTCGCCCGACGCGCCCGACGATGCGGCGCTCAAGCTCTCGTCGCTCGTGGCCGACGGGGTCGAAGTGCCGGTCCGTTCGGACCACGAGTTCGTCGGCGACTTCGCATCGCTGATCGAATCGATGCAACTCACTTCATGGGCGCACGCGGTGCCGTCGATCGAACTCACCACCTTCACGTGGGGGCACTTCGGCGTCGTTCCCTTCCCTGCCGATCCGAACGCGCGCAATGGTGGTTCGCCGCCGTGGGCGAATCTCAAGCCGCCGCAGGTGTTCGCCGCGGTGCGAGCGACCGCTGCGCAGCCGACGATCATCATCAATCACCCGTCGGGCGGACGTCCGATGGGGGCTTACTTCCGCGCGGCGGGTTTCGATCCAGTGACCGGCACCGCCTCGCACCCGGACATGTGGGACACGCAGTTCACCGCGATCGAGGCCTTCAACGGCAGCGACTTCGAAGGGAACCGCACCGCCTCGGTGGTCGACTGGTTCTCGCTGCTCAATCACGGACGGCGCGTGTTCACCACGGGGTCGTCGGACAGTCACTCGATCTCGAGCGATCCGGTCGGCTATCCGCGCACGTGCATGACGCTCGGAACCGACGACCCGCGAATGGCGAACGACAACGCCGTGCGCGATGCGGTCGCACAGGGTCACTCGGTGGTGTCGGGCGGCGTGTTCATGACGGCTGAAACCGTGATGGGCAACGTCGGCCCCGGCGGGATGGCGACGGGCGTAGGCGCGATGACCGACGTGCACGTGCGCGTGCAGGCGCCGACGTGGGTGACGGTCTCGCGACTCGAGGTCTTCGTCGATGGCGCGAGCGTTCAGACCATCACGCTCGACGGCTCGCAGAACGATCCGAGCAACCCGGTGGTGCGCTTCGATCAGAACATCCACGTGCCGGTCGCGACGGCGGGATCGTGGGTCGTGTTCGCGGTGCACAGCGCGGCGGATCTCAGCCCGGTGCATCCGGGATTGCATCCGTTCGGCGTGACGAATCCGATCTTCCTCGCGCGGTAGTGTTCGCGCGCGCTCTCCCGCTCTCCCCGCTGCCACCTCACACTCGCCCTCCGCTCCGTTCTCGCACTCGGTCGTCGACATCGAACCCGCAGCCGTCGGCACGTCACGACGTGCCACCACACACAATCGAGGAACCGTTGCTCGCAGCATCGGCTGCCGCGTGAGAGGACGAGCGAGCGCGGCGAGCGCGGTCGCGCGAAATGTCAGAAAGCTAATACCGTCCCCCTTCGGGTACCCTTCAGCGATGCCCAGCATGTTTCGCCTCGCGTTGGTTCTCGCCGCCACTTCTCTCGCCGCCGCCTGCACCGGTTCCCCCACCACCGACGCCGGCGATGCCTCGGGCGACACCGTGTCGCCCGACGCATCCGACAGCGCCATCGACGATGCATCCGACGCCGCCACCGACGCGCCCGTCGACGCGCAA
>CBIHQZ010001536.1:0-1848 GCA_966212315.1 uncultured Myxococcales bacterium | reverse complement strand
GGTTTGCGCGGTGGCGTCGAGGGAGAGGGGCGCGCGGCAGCGGGGGTGAGGTCAGAACGCGACCAGCGGCCGTGCGTGGAACAAGAAGTAGCCGAACACCAGGTGCGAGAAGATCGACGGCACCAGGCGTCCGCGAAAGCGATAGAGCCCGCCCCACACGAGTCCGCACGTCGCTGCCAACAATCCGAGCATCGCGTTCCCGGTCGCGAGATTCGCCGCGCCGTAGAGCGCTGCCGTCGCGAGCCATCCGCGAGTGGCGCCGAACTTCTCCCACAAGATGCGTTGCACGCCGCCGCGCCAGGCGATTTCTTCCGCCGCGCCGACCATGATCACCGCAACCGCGCGCGGCGTTCCGACGAGCGCCAGCGATTGCCCGTAGCCGGCGCAGGTTTGCGTGCGCACGAACTCCCACAGCGCGTTGATGCCGTGCGTGTCGCCGCGTGGAAGCAACGGACCGGTCGCGGTGCATCGCTGCAACAGCCCGCCCGCGACGTTCGATGGCGCGACGAACTTCGTCCACACCACGACGATCACCACGTAGAGCCCGGCCGCCGCGAGAAAGCCGCTCGAGACGTCGAGTCCCTGAGGCTTGAACACCTTCTCGATCACGCCGTCCTGCCAGAGCAGATAGAGCGCACACGCGCACGCGATCCCGAAGCCGACGGCGTTGGCGATCCAGAGATTCGCGCCGCTGCCGGCGTGGAACGCGATGACGGGTGTGAGCAGTGCGGCGGCGAGCAGAACGATGCGCGGAGCAGACATGACGCGGTGGATGCTACACACGTCGGTTTCGGCGCGCTCGCGGAAGTGCGGGCGGGACGCGTATCATCGCGCGGTGCTCGCCTTGCCCGGCTCGCATCGCGGGTGAATCTCACCGTGCGCGAAGGTCCAAGGCGTCGACACGAACGCGTGTCTATCCAGCACAAAGAGGTCGTCGGATGAACATCTGCAATTCGTGTCGCCGTCACGTTCGAGAAACGCAGTGCCCGTTTTGCGGCGGCGCGGCACGTGCCCCGCACGCGGTGCGTTCGGGTGGACTCGCAGTCGTTCGCGGCGCCGCCATCGTGGCGTCGGCGCTGATCGCGGCGAGTGTCGCGGCCCCGTCTGCGGCCGATGCGAATGCGTTGATGACGATGCCCGCCCAGGCTGCGGTCGCGGCATACGGAATCCCGATGCCGGAGCCGATGCCCGTCGCGCCGCCTCGAACGCAACCCACGCCCGCGCCGAATCCGCACCCGGCGAGCCCTGCGCCGGTTGCATCGCCGCCGCGACGACGCACGCGGACACGGCGAACGGTGCCCGCGCATCACGCGCAGCCGGTACGAGTCGCCCCGTCGGATCCCGCGCCGGTGGCCGCCTATGGAGTTCCGCCGCGCGAAAGGCCGTAGAGGCAGACGCAACGTCGGCGTCGGAGTGGCGCGTCGTCGCGCGCGCCACTCGCGATCGCTCGTTCGGGGCTTCGCCTGTTCGCCGGTATCATGCCGCATGGCTGCAAGCGTTCGTCGACGACCCCTTCTGCAACTCGCGCTGAGTCTCGCCGTCGGCGCATGCACGCGAGAACGCGTCGACCACGCATCCGCTCCATCGCCGATCACGAACGCGACGGACGTTCGCATCCCAATGCCCATGGCGCCCGATGGGGGCCCGCGAGTCGCCGTGTCGCTTTCCGACGCGAGCGCTTCGAACGACGCCGGCTTCGGCACCGGATTGAGCGGCGGTTCGGGCGAGGGGACGATCGGGCTCGGGAACATCGGCACGATCGGGCATCACAGTGCGGGATACGGTGGGAGCTGGGCGACTTCCAACGGTGCCGGCCACGGGCCGATCATTCGAACCGGCGTGCCGGTC
>CBIHQZ010001535.1:0-1851 GCA_966212315.1 uncultured Myxococcales bacterium | reverse complement strand
CGACACGATCTCGGTGACTCCGAGGCCGACGAATCGCCATCGCACGCTTTCGTCCGACGTGCCTGTGACGACCATGACCGGCGTGTACTCGATGCGCGGCGTTGCGCGAAGGACCGCGAGTGCATCGACGCCTTTCACCCCCGGCATGTCGTTGTCGAGAACGACGAGGTCGGGCTCGAATTCGATGGCTCGCGCCAGTGCTTCGTCGCCGCTCGCCGCGAGCTGGATGCTCAGCTGAACGTCCGGGAACGCGATGCGAGTTGCGCGCGCGAGTGTTGTGCGCATCAACGGGTCGTCGTCGGCCACGACGATCGTGAAGACTCCCGCGCGTCGCGACATCGACGCCGGCGGTGGCGGGAACATCGTTGCGTCGGCGCTGCGCCAGCGACCGTACGCCGCGACGAGTTCGCTCGCGAACACGGCGCACGAGGCCTGGCGTTCGGCGGGGTCTTTCGCCATTGCGCGGGAGACGACCTCATCGAGAACCACGAGTTCGGGCCGGTAATGCGAGACGAGTGGCGGTGGGTGGTGCAGATGACGGTCCATCGTGTCGTACGGCCCTTTGCCGTCGAACGGCAGCCGCCCGGTGAACGTCTCGAACGCCGTGCAGCCGAGCGCATAGAGATCGGTGTGTGCACCGATGGACGCATGCGTCGAGCGGATCTGTTCGGGCGCCATGTACGGCGGTGAGCCGACGACGCCGGTCTGTCTCGCGCTGTCGTCACTTGCCGCGCGCACGAGCCCGAGATCGAGAACGACCGCCCGGCCGGTACCCTCTTCGAGTGCGATGTTCGCGGGCTTCACGTCACGGTGGACGAGCCCTGCCCGATGCACGGCCTCGAGACCCTTCGCCGCGCGTTCCAGGATCGTGACCGCGAGTTGCGTAGGGACGTACGCGTCGTGCGCCGAGTGGTCGTCGATCACGGCTTCGAGCGAGCTGCCTCGCACGTACTCCATCGCGAAGAAGCAGCTCCCATCGTGCTCGCCGAATGCGAAAACCTGCACGACGTTCTCGTTGCGAACCGCCGCGAGCGATTCGGCCTCGCGACGAAACCTGGCAACCGCGCGCTCGTCGCGTGTGAATTGTGGCGAGATCATCTTGAGTGCCACGCGCCGATTGAGTCCGACGTCACGCGCGAGATACACGACCCCCATCGAACCGGCGCCCAGTTGGCGCTCGACTTGATAACGGCCGTCGACCATCGTCGTCGGAAGGTCTGCGTCGTCGGACCGACCGCACCGGATGCATCGCTTCAGCCCGAGCACGCGCGGAAGACCGCAAGCGCCGCACGACGTCAGCATCGGCCATCGCCGGGCAGGGTGACCGTGAAACAAGTCGCCCACTCGGGCGTGTCTCGCACCGTGATCTGCCCGCCGTGCGCAGCGATGACTTGTTTGCAGAACGTCAAGCCGAGTCCGAAGTTGCCGCCTCCGGACTGCTCGCCGCGGAAGAACTTCTCGAAGATCCGTTCGCGCATTTCGGGCGCGATCCGCGACCCCGTGTTCGCGACTCCGATCTCGACGCTTTCGCCGCGTCGACAGCTGAAGCCGACCGAGCCGCCGCTGTCTGCGTAGCGAAACGCATTGTCGGCCAGATTCTCGACGACGCGCCGCACCAGTGACCGATCCGCGCTGAGTTCGACGTCATCCGCGTCGATCACCACCGAGAGGCGCCGCGACTCGGCCGAGTGCGTTCGTGCTCGCGTCACTTCGTGGATGAGCGCTCCGACGTTGAAGCGCTCGAGACGAAGCCGT
Source organism: uncultured Myxococcales bacterium (assembly GCA_966212315.1). Taxonomy (GTDB): domain Bacteria; phylum Myxococcota_A; class Polyangia; order Polyangiales; genus CBIHQZ01. Next base: position 96 of record CBIHQZ010001535.1, on the reverse strand, counting down.
ACCTGATTCTGTTCGAGCTGCGCGATCGTGAGCAGGTCGGTTGCCATCGCGTTGAGCTGCATCGCGGCCGATCGCGCGTCGTCGAGTGCCTCGTGC
>CBIHQZ010001534.1:0-1851 GCA_966212315.1 uncultured Myxococcales bacterium | reverse complement strand
GGCGGATGCCCGACGAACCAGACCAATCGCGCGCCGACGGCAGGCAGCACGGACTGCGCCGACATGAACGCGGCCATCAATCCGGGTGCGATCGAACTGTGTGATGCGTCGATGGTCGACGAGAACTGCGACGGCGCATCGAATCCGACTGCCCTCTGCGCATGCTCGGGAAGTACGACCCGCACGTGCACGCTTTCGGGCGCCTGCGCGGCCGGCACGCAAACGTGTACGAGCGGCAGCTGGGGCAACTGCTCGATCACGCCGGTCTCCGAGAGCTGCAACAACATCGACGACGACTGCGACGGAACGACCGACGAAGGACTCACCGTCACCTGCTACGCCGACGCGGACAACGACGGCTTCGCCGCCGCCGGTGCCGCCACGATTCGGAGTTGCCCGGTGCCCGGTCGCGAATCGGTCGGCGGTTGCCCGACGAACCAGACCAACGTCGCACCGTCGGGATCCAACATCGACTGCGCGGACATGGACTCGACGCGACGGCCGGCCGCGCGCGAGACGTGTAACGGCATCGACGACAACTGCAATGGGTCGGTCGACGAAGGCGCTCTCGTCAGCTTCTACATCGACCGCGACCGCGATGGTTTCGGCGCAGCGGGAAGCACCGCGTCGACGGGCTGTACCGCGCCGTCCGGCTACGTCGCCAATGCCGATGATTGCAACGACACGCGACCCGACGTGAGCCCGATCGGCGCCGAGGTGTGTGACGGCCTCGATCAGGATTGCAACGGAACCGTCGACGACGCAGCAGCCACCGATCCGCTCTGCGCGTCCGCCGCTGCTGGCGGGTTCAGTGTGTGCCGCGCAGGCGCGTGCCGATTGATCGGCTGCCCGATCGGGATGGCCTCGTGTTCACGCAGCGGCACTCCGCGCTGCGACACGAACATCGTCACCGATGTGACCAATTGCGGCGCTTGCGGTGTTCAGTGCGGCGCCGGCGCGGTCTGTCAGAACGGTCGCTGCGATGCGCTCGTGAGCATCGCCGCGGGCATCGCGTTCGGATGCGGTGTGCGGCAGAGCGGCAACGTGTTGTGTTGGGGCGCGAACAACAACGGGCAGCTCGGAAACGGCGGCGCCGGTGATCAGGTGCCCCCTGGCGTCGTGCTCGGAATCTCCGATGCGGTCGCGGTCGCGGGAGGCGGCGTTCACGCATGCGCGCTGCGGCGCAACGCGACGATCGCGTGCTGGGGCGGCAACAATTCGGGCCAGCTCGGTGACGGGAGCACTACTGCGCACTTCACCGCCACGCCCGTCCCGGGGCTCGCGAGTATCGCGGAGGTCGCCACGGGCGATCAGCACACCTGCGCGCGCACCACGAGTGGCGCGGTGTACTGCTGGGGCTCGAACGGATGGGGCGAAGTCGGGACGGGAACCGTCGGTGGCATCGTGACATCGCCGACACTCGTGACAGGACTTCCAGCGGGCGACGCGGTCGTGCAGCTCGAACTCGCCAACGGACTCACGTGCGCGCGCACGGCGTCGGGCGCGGTGCTCTGCTGGGGACGCGGCGATCACGGGCAGTTGCAGGCGCAGACCGGACAACCGTCGGCGACGCCGGTGCTCATGACCACGATGACCGGACCGGCGACCGACGTCGCGATCGGCGGGAGCGCGATCTGCGTGCTGCATCAGGGCGATGGCGTGGTGTTCTGCTGGGGCGACGATCAGCGCGGTCAACTCGGTTCGGGGATCTCGTTCGGGTGCATCGGCGGCGGCGGCCCGCCCTGCTCGGCGACGGCGTACCGTGCAACGTTCGCATCGGGTGCAGCGCTCGCCGGCATGACCGACATCGAGGGCGGCGGTCGCATGACGGGCGGACCGGAGGCACCCCTC
>CBIHQZ010001533.1:0-1852 GCA_966212315.1 uncultured Myxococcales bacterium | reverse complement strand
CGTGATCATCGGTGCGCGTGACGAAGTGGCGCGCACGACGATGCGCAAGCTGTACTCGCCGCTCCAGCTCAATCACGACCGCCTGATGTTCATGGCGCCGCGCAGCGCGGAGATGTCGAAGTACGTCGCCAACGCGATGCTCGCGACCCGCATCTCGTTCATGAACGAGATCGCGCGGCTCTGCGAAGTCGTCGGCGCCGACGTCACCGACGTTCGCAAGGGCGTGGGAAGCGACGGTCGCATCGGCCCGAAGTTCTTGTTCCCCGGCCCGGGCTACGGCGGTTCGTGCTTCCCGAAGGACATCAGCGCACTCGCGTACCTCGCGCGCGAACACAATTCGCCGCTCGAGATCGTGACCGCGGTGAACGAAGTGAACGACAAGCAGAAGCTGGTGCTGTTCGAGAAGGTACAGCGCGCAATTCCGAAGCTCGAAGGCGCGCGCATCGCCGTGTGGGGTCTGGCGTTCAAGCCCAGGACCGATGACGTTCGCGAAGCCCCTGCCCTCGTTCTGATCGAGAAGCTCATCGCCGCGGGCGCCGAAGTCCGCGCGCACGATCCCGAAGCCCGCACCACCGCGCGCCAGGCGCTCGGTCCGCTCGCCAACAAGGTCATCTTCGTCGACCACCAGTACGACGCGACCGTGGGCGCCGACGCGCTCATTCTGGTCACCGAATGGCAAGAGTACCGTTCGCCCGACTTCGACACGCTCAAAGGTCAGATGCGCGGCCGCCATCTCATCGATGGCCGTAACGCGTGGCACGCCCTCGAACCGGAGAGCCTCGGCTTCCGGTACGAAGGGATCGGCGTCACCGCTCGCGGTTGAACCGCCGCGTGTTAGATTTGTCGGCGTTTTTCGGAGGCATGGGCATGGCGAACTCGTCGATGGATTCAAAGAAGAGCGAAGCAACGAAGAAGGCCGTCGTCGCCGCAGTGACAGCCACTGCCTCGGTCGCTGCGATCGTCGCGGGAGCGCCGGTCGTCGGTGCCGCGGGGCTCGCGGGCAGCGCGTATCTCGGTTACCGGTGGGTTCGTTACCGCATCAAAGAAGGCATCCGCTTCTGAGCGATCGCCCGCGGTGCCACCGCGCTTCGTGCCTGCCGCGCATTTCCTGATCGGCGCGCATGAATCCATTCCCTTCCAATCACGTCTCACCCCACGCGTTCGCTTGACCGTGCAACGCGTCGCGGGTAACCGTCGCCCTCGCGTCGACCGTTCAGGAGACACCGTGCGAGAGAAGCTTCTTTTGACCCCAGCGAGACGAGTTCGACCGAGCCGCGTCGCGGCCGTCGCCGCCGCCGTGTTTCTCTCTGTCGCAGCCCCGCGCGTGTACGCGCAGATGCGAGTCGCGGTCGTCGACATGCAGCGCGCGTTGCTCGAGACCGACCAGGGACGCATCGCCAAGAATCAGCTGAAGGGCTTGTTCCAGAAGCGCCAGGAAGAACTCGATCAGCGTCAGCAGGCGCTCAAACAATTGCGCGATCAGCTCGAACGCGATCGCACGCATCTCGACGACGCGACGCTCCGGCAGCGCGCCGAGAGCTACCAGAAGCAGTTCGTCGATCTGCAGCAGAACTTCCTTCAGTACCAGCGCGAACTCGCCGAGCGCGAGGCCGAACTCACCAAGCAGATCTACGTGAACCTGCAGTCGGTGATTCGCCAGATGTCGCAGCAAGAAGGGATCACCACCGTCTTCGAACAGGGCGGTGTGATCTGGTCGCGGCAGGATCTCGACATGACCGATCGCGTGGTGCAGTCGTACAACTCGCAGTATCCGCCGTCGCGCTCGAACAGTGCACCGACCTCGAGTAGCGCACCCGCCGGCAACACGCCGCGCCCGCAGACGCCCGCTACA
>CBIHQZ010001532.1:0-1852 GCA_966212315.1 uncultured Myxococcales bacterium | reverse complement strand
GGCGGCCCTCCTATCGACTCGTGTTCGACGCGCACGGCGAAGCGACGATGCAGGTGTGGGGGATCGTGCAGAACCAGTCGGGCGAGGACTGGAACAACGTGCGTCTCTCGCTCGTCGCGGGCGCCCCCGTGGCGTTTCGCGCGAATCTCGCGACGCCGATTTCCGCGCCGCGCCCGACGGTGACGGACACGGGCGAAGTGATCCAAGGTGTTCCGCGCGCAGGAACAGCGCTGGCGCAGGACGGGCCCGATCGCGACGGCGACGCGATTCTCGACGTCGACGATGTGTGCCCCGATTCGCCCGAAGACCGCGACGGGCTCGCGGACACCGACGGATGCCCCGACCCCGACAACGATCACGATCGCATCCCGGACGTGAACGATCGCTGCCCGAGCGAGCCCGAGACATACAACGGTCACGACGACGACGACGGTTGCCCCGATCGCGGAATGGTCCTCATCGAGGAGTCGCGTATCGAGATCCTCGAGTCGATCGCGTTCGATCGCGGAAGCGATCGCGTGCGGCCGGCAACGCAGCCGATCATCGCGGCCATCGCTTCGACGCTCGCGGGCAATCCGCAGATCACGCAGATCGCGATCGAAGGGCACGCGGTGTCGGGGGAGCGAAGTCACAACCGCGCATCGAGCGACATGCTCGCTCTCGCACGCGCGAACGCGCTTCTCGACGCGCTCGTCGCGCGCGGGGTCGATCGCCGCCGGCTCACGATGCGTTCGGTTGTCGATGCCGCCGAAACACCGGGCGGACACTCGGTCTCGTTTCGCGTCCTCGCCACCACCGATGGACCGGTATCGCGCACGCCCACCGCGGTTGCCGCGCACACGAGTCCCGCCCCTGTGCCGATGCCGCCGGTGCCGCGCCCGGCACGCAACGTCACCGCGCTCGCGGCGATCGCATCGATGGGCGCCGCCACGCGTTACGACCTCGCATCGCCCGTCACCATCCCGAGCGGCAGCGCGTCGATGGTGCTGCTCGCGTCGATTCGCGTGCCCGACGATCGTCTCTTTCTGTTCGCGCCCGACGCGAACGTTGCTCCGTCGTCGTTGCATCCGTTCCAGATCGCGCGCGTTCGCAACCGCACCGGTGGGCTGCTCGAGCCGGGACCGATGGCGCTCTTCGACACGGGTTCATTTCTCGGGCAGGGACTGCTCGAATCGCTTCCGCCCGATGCGACCGCGACGATCCCGTTCGCACTCGAGCGCGGCATCGTCGTCGAGCAGTCGAGCACGCGCGGGATCGAAGGCGCGCGGCTCGTGCGCATCCATCACGACGCGGTGACGATCACGCGCGATCACGTCGAGCGCACTTCGTACACCGTGCGAAACGGCATCGATCATCCGATCCATCTGCTCGTGCGGCATGCACTCGCGGGCGGTGTCGCACTCGCGGACCCGCCGCAAGGCACCGAGCAGACCAACGATGCGGCGCTGGTGCCGATGACGATCGCCGCGCATTCGCACGCGGCGGAAGAAGTCGCGACGCGGGTGCCGTTCACGGTCGAGACGCGCTGGGACGACGACCTCGCGGCCGAAGCGGTCGAGAGTTTCCTGCGTGACGCGCATCCCGAGGCGGCCGATGCGGATCGTCTTCGCGCGGCGCTCACGCTGCGTCGGCAGATGCGGGTGCTCGCATCGGAGCGTGGGTCGTTGGAAGCGCGTCGCGTCGACTTGGAACGCGCGGCCGATGACGTGCGCACCAATCTGCTCACCATCGAACGCAATCGCTCCGCCGGCGAGCTGCGCGTGCAACTCGTGGCACGGCTCGCGCGCACGGCGAGCGACGTCGATCGCATCATGCGGCGCGCGGTGGAGATCGATGCAGAGATGGGCGAATT
>CBIHQZ010001531.1:0-1853 GCA_966212315.1 uncultured Myxococcales bacterium | reverse complement strand
AGTGGGGGAGCGCGCTCGCATTCGTGGGGCGCACGGAACTCGGCAACGGTGACGTCGCCATCGTCGCGGCACCGGATGTCCGTACGAGCGCGGCTCGAACCACGGGCGGCGAGGCGACACGCGTGTACTGGAACGGGAGCGCCCTGTTCACGGTGTCCTTGCGCGCATTCATCGGGAACGCGGGGCAGGGCTTCGGCGCTTCGATCTCCCACTAAAACAGGGCTCAGACGCACAGGCTCTTCTCGACGCCGCTCGCTCGCGGTAGAGAGCGTGCGCGATGACCGACGCCAAGCTCAAAGAAGTTCTCGACCGCGTCCAGAAGGGCGGCGCGCCGAAGTACCACGAAGCCAATGCGAAGACCGGAAAGCTCTTCGCACGCGAACGCATCCGTCGACTCGTCGACGAAGGCTCGTTCGTCGAAGAGGCCACGCTCGCGCACAACACGAACCCCGAGTTCCCCGCCGACGGTGTGATCACCGGCACCGCGAAGATCGCAGGCCGCGTCGTGGCGATCATGTCGAACGACAGCACGGTGAAAGCCGGTTCGTGGGGCTGGCGCACGGTCGAAAAGATTCTTCGCATCCAAGAGATCGCGAAGGACCTCGAGTGCCCGCTGTTCTACCTGGTCGACTCCGCCGGCGCGCGCATCGACACGCAGGTCGAGATGTTTCCGGGACGCCGCGGGGCAGGGCGCATCTTCTACAACCAGGTGCAGCTCTCGGGCGTGATCCCGCAGATCTGTCTGCTCTTCGGACCGAGTGCCGCGGGCGGCGCGTACATCCCCGCGTTCTGCGACGTCGTCGTGATGGTCGAAGGCAACGCGAGCATGTACCTCGGCTCGCCGCGCATGGCAGAGATGGTGATCAACGAGAAGGTCACGCTCGAGGAACTCGGCGGCGCGCGCATGCACTGCACGACGTCGGGCTGCGGCGACGTGCTCGTGAAGAGCGAAGACGACGCGCTCGCGTGGGCGAAGAACTACCTCACGTATCTCCCGCAGAACTGGCACGAGAAGCCCGCCGTCGTGGCCGCGAAGGCGCCGGCGGCGTCGGGCAAGAAGCTCGAAGAACTCGTTCCGCTCGACGAGAACAAGCCGTTCAAGATGATCAACTTCATCAAGGAGATCGTCGACGCGGACTCGGTCGTGGAGATCAAGCAGCTCTTCGCCAAGGAGATCATCACGGCGTTCGCGCGCATCGAAGGGCGCACCGTCGGGATCATCGCGAACGAGTCGTATCAGAAGGGCGGGATACTCTTCGTCGACAGCGCCGACAAGGCCGCGCGCTTCATCTGGCTGTGCGACGCGTTCAACATCCCGCTGCTCTATCTCGCCGACGTGCCGGGCTTCATGATCGGCACGAAGGTCGAGCAGCAGGGAATCATTCGCGCAGGTGCGAAGATGATCGCGGCCGTGAGCGAAGCGACGGTGCCGAAGATCTCGGTGATCGTGCGCAAGGCCTACGGCGCGGGGCTCTACGCGATGTGCGGCCCGGCGTTCGAACCGGACGTGTGCCTCGCGCTGCCGACGGCGTCGATCGCGGTGATGGGCCCGAACGCGGCCGTCAACGCGGTGTACTACAACAAGATCCAGGAGCAGCCCGAAGGCGAGGCGCGCAACAAGTACGTCGAGTCGTTGCGCGCGAAGTATCGCGAGGACATCGATCTCTACAAGCTCGCGAGCGAGATGGTGATCGACGCCGTGGTGCCGTTCGAAACGCTGCGCGCGGAACTCGCCGGGCGCTTCGCGCGACTCGATCGCAAGCGCGAGGAACGCCCGCGCAAGAAGCACATGGTGCTGCCGGTCTGAGGACGCGATCGCACGCGCGCGTCGGTAGCGCGTGATGCATCGTTCT
>CBIHQZ010001530.1:0-1853 GCA_966212315.1 uncultured Myxococcales bacterium | reverse complement strand
GGGTGAACCCGCGGCAACGACTCCAAAGCTTCGCCTACGCGAAGCTCGCGGTGACCGTGAGTTGCCTTCGATCTCTTCGGAAGAGACAGCGCTGGGCTATCTCGTGCGCGAGGTCGTGCCTGCGATCCGCCAGCGGGTTCGTTCGATGCGACATCGCGAGCCTCACGAAAGTAAGGCTTCGGAGGCGTTGCCGTGGCTTTATTTAGCCGCCGGGCGCGCCGTGCGTTAATGGCACGAGGAGGGGACATGGATCTCGAACTCAACGGGAAGGTTGTCGTCGTCACCGGTGCGAGCAAGGGCATCGGACTCGCGATCACGCGCGCATTCGCGAGCGAAGGGGCGTTCGTGTTCGCCGGCGCGCGCAGTGTGGATTCGCTCGTCGGCATCGAACGCGTCACGGGCGTGGCGATCGATCTCGCGAGCAAAGAGGGCCCCGCGCAGTTGGTGAAACGCGCGATCGACGACAAGGGGCGCGTCGACGTACTCGTCAACAACGTCGGCGCGGTGCGACTGCGACTCGGCGGGTTCCTCGGCACGAGCGACGAGGAGTTCGAATGGTCGATGCAGATGAACTTCTTCGCCGCGCTGCGAGCAACGCGCGCGGCGATCACGCAGATGCTCGCGCAAGGGAAGGGCGGCGCGATCGTGAACATCGCGTCGGTGAATGCGTTCTTCCAGCCCGATGCCGGCGTGATCGATTACGGCGCAGCGAAAGCCGCGCTCGTGAACCTCACCAAGTCGCTCGCGGAGGAGTTCGGCGCGAAGGGGATTCGCGTGAACGCGATCTCGCCGGGGCCGGTGAGCACCGATCTCTGGCTCGGTGAAAAGGGCGTCGCGCAGACCGTGGCGAAGGCATCCGGCGTCGATGCGGATACCGCGCGCCGTAACATCGTCGCCAGCATGGGCGGCATCCCGACGGGGCGCTTCTCGTCGCCCGAAGAGGTCGCCACCCTCGCGGTCGTCCTCGCATCGTCACGCACCGCCAACGTGACGGGCGCGAACTACGTGATCGACGGCGGATTGATCAAGACCACCTGACGATCGCAAGACTCACGGGACGACCGGGTCGCCGACCGCGTGAGCACTCGTCGCCGCGGCGCCGTCGCCCCACACGTTGCCGCGCCAGACGCTCCCGCCCGTGTCGCCCCATTGCGCGATCGGACCGAAGCCGCCGCACTCGGCGTTGTGCTCGCGACCGAAGACGTTGTCGATGAAGCGAATGTTCGTGGGGGCAGGATAGGCCGCACCGGGTGCATTGATCCCCGCGTATGCGCAGTAGGAACCGCCATTGAACAGGTTCCGTTCGGTCAACACATCGTCGTATGTCCCGAAGTCGAGCGCGATCTCCCACGCGGCCGTCGCGCACGAGGTCCCGATGTCGATGTTGTTGTGCCGGACCACGATGCCGTGCCCGCCGTCGTTCGCCGACATCCCCGCGGAATGGTCGGGCGGGGCGCAGGCGAAGTCGTGCAGGTACGAGTCTTCGACGATCTCGCCGGTCGCGAGGCGCGGTCCGCTCGAGGCCACGCCGTGCACGTTCAATCGCGTGAAGTGCGCATTCTCGGTGCCGACGACCGCGATCGATTGCGCCGAGGCGTCGTTCAATCCGTCCAACTCCACGTCGACGAGATTCAATCCCGTATACGACGTGGGCGGATCGGCGGTGAAGACCAGGTAGTACCCGGCGTAGCGAATGCGCGAGCGGCGGATCGTCACGTTGTTCGCAAAGATCTTCACCGCGATGTCGATGTCGAGCGCATCGATGTCGGCGCCGTCCTGCGTGACGTAGAAGATGTCGTTCCCGCCGACGGTATCGACATAGCTGATCGCGCGGTTCGCAAGGCCCCGCAGTC
>CBIHQZ010001529.1:0-1858 GCA_966212315.1 uncultured Myxococcales bacterium | reverse complement strand
TCAACACGCTCGCGGTGCTCGCCGTCGCCGACGAACTCGGTGTGTCGCTCGACGTGACGCGCGAAGCACTCGCATCGTTCTCGGGCGTGCAGCGAAGGTTCACCGTGGTAGGCGAGGTGGGCGGCGTCACGCTGGTCGACGACTACGGCCATCATCCCGCGGAGATCGAAGCCACGCTCGAAGCCGCGCGCGCTGCGTACAAGAATCGTCTCGTCGTCGCTTTCCAGCCGCATCGGTACTCGCGCACGCGCGATCTGTTCGATCAGTTCACGCGCGCGTTCAATCGCGCCGATGTGCTGGTGATGACCGAGGTCTACGCCGCCGGTGAAGCACCGATCGAAGGCGCGACGGGCAAGCGTCTCGCTGAGGAAGTGCGCAAGCACGGGCACCATCGGGTGATCTACGAAGCGGACAAAGCGCGGATTCCCGACCGACTCGCCGAGGTCGTGAAGCCCGGTGACATGGTGATCGCGCTCGGTGCGGGCGACATCAATCAGTCGCTGAAAGCACTCGCCGACCGGCTCCAGCCGAAGCGCTGAATTCTTCACGCCGGAAATTGTGAGCCCGACCTCCGTCGCTGGTATCAGCCGAAGGACGGGCAATTCGTGACCGCTCCCTCGAATCGACGCCGACCGAGTCAGCCTCCGCCGCAGATGCCGGTGATCGACCCCGATCTCGACGTCGATGCCGAGGAGTTTCCTTCCGCCGAAGTCTCCGCGGAGGATCTCAGCGTTCGCACGCCCATCGTGCAATTTCGCGAGAAGACCGGGCCGTGGGGCGAACGACTGCGTCGCGCGGCATCGATCGCATCGGTGGTCGTCGCGCTGGCGGGCTCGATCGTCGGCGGAAGCTTCGCGCATCGATGGGTCACGCACACGCCGCGATTCGGCGCGCGCGAGATCGACATCGCGGGGCTCTCTCACACGACGCGCGATCAGGTACTCGCCGCCGCGCATCTGTCACCGGGCGTGAACGTCCTCGGTTTCGACACGCGTCGCGCGGAACGCGCCATCGCGGAATTGCCGTGGGTCGAACGCGTGCACGTGTCGCGGCGATTGCCCGGGCACGTGAGCATCGAGATCTCCGAGCGCACTGCATCGGCGATCGTGTCGGCCGGCGGGCTGTATCTCATCGCCGCCGACGGCACGATCTTCAAGCGCGCAGGGGAGGGCGATCCGACCGATCTGCCGATCGTGACCGGCGTGGGACGCGAGGAGTTCGAACGCGATCCCGACGCGGCGCGCGAGAACGTTCGCGACGCACTCGCATTGCTTGCGGACTTCTCTGCCAGCTCGCTGTCGAGCCGATTGCACGTCGACGAAGTGCATCGCGATCCCACCGGCGATCTCGCGATGGTGCTCGCCGACAGCGGCACGTACGTGTGGCTCGGTCACGGGCCGTATCGCGCGAAGCTCTCGCGGCTCTCGACGATCTTGAACGAGCTGGCGTCGCAGCATCTGCGCGCGGCCGAGATCCATCTCGAGAACGATCGTCATCCCGAGCGCGCGACAGTGCGCATCCCGGTCGCGCCGGATGCAGCGCCGTGTGCTGCGCCCGCGCCGGTTGTTGCAGCACCCTCAGCGCCGGCCGCGACCGCGGCGCCCGCGCCGCAGCGCCGCGCGCACGCACCGGTTGTCGAAGAAGCGCCGATCGTGTCGCGCACGCATCATCGTCGGCATCGACACTGAGACCGCGTTCCAATAGTTCCGGCTCTAGGGCTAGAACGGCGCGCGGGACGCTGCCGGGCCGCGTTCTAGGGCTAGAACGGCGCGCGCGACGCTGCCGGGCCGCGTTCTAGCGCTGGAACGGCGCGCGCGACGCTGCCGGGCCGCGTTCTAGCGCTGGAACGGCGCGCGCG
>CBIHQZ010001528.1:0-1859 GCA_966212315.1 uncultured Myxococcales bacterium | reverse complement strand
GGCACAGATCGCCGACGACCTCGGCGCGAGCTTTCTCGTCGTGCCGATCGAAGAAGCGTTCGCGCGCGAAGAAGACGTCACCCGTACGATGCTGCGCGGTGCCGACGTCACACCGATCACGAAGCAGAACATCCAAGCGCGTCTGCGTGCGAACCGCATGTGGAACTGGGCGAACAGCTCGGGCTTCTTGTTCCTGCAGACCGGCAACATGTCCGAGAAGGCGATGGGCTACACGACGATCGGCGGCGATCTCGAAGGCGCCCTCGCGGTGCTCGCGAATGTGCCGAAGACGGTGGTGATCTTCCTGCTCGAGTACCTGCTCGAAACGCGCGGGTTCGAAGGGATCCGCGCTTGTTTCGCGGCGCCGGCGGGACCCGAACTCGCCGAGAACCAGCAAGGCGAGAACGAACTGATGCCGTTTCGCGCGCTCGATGCGTGCTTTCATCTCTACGCCGCGGAGAAGCTCCACCCGGACGAGATCGTGCTCGCGCTCGATGCGATGTTCCCGGCGGACGCGGCGGGTCTTCACGAAGCGTGGGTGCAGAAGTTCGTGAAGCTCTTCGTGCAGAGCATCTACAAGTGGGTGCAGGCGCCGCTCTCGCTCCACGTCGGCAATCTCGATCTCGATCGCGAGCGCGCGTTGCAACTGCCCGTGGTCGAGACGACCGAGTGGACCCGCTCGTGACAGAACGAAAGCTCGCGGGGGAGAGCACGCGCGCCATTCACGCCGATCGCGCGCACAACCCGACCCACGCCGTCGCACCCGCGATCTTCCAGACCTCGACCTTCCGCTGGGACACGCCCGACGACGGCCTTGCGTTCGCGCGCGAGCAGGCGCCGGCGGAGTTCTATTCGCGCTGGGGCAATCCGAACACGCGGCAGCTCGAGGCACTCGTCGCGTCGCTCGAGGAGTCACACGGCGCACTGGCGGTCGCGAGCGGTATGGCCGCGGCGACGGCGTCGATCGTGCCGTGGCTCGCGCCGGGCGATCACGTCGTCGGTGCGAAAACCCTCTACGGCGAAGTGAACACGCTGCTCACCCGCGTGCTGCCGTCGATGGGTATTTCATCGACGCTCGCGGCTTCGACCGGCGTCGAAGCGTTCCGCGCCGCGCTCACGCCGCGCACGCGCGTGATCGTCATCGAGTCGCCCGCGAATCCGACCCTCGATTGCGTCGACATCGAAGCGATCGGCAGCCTCGCGCGCGAACACGGCGCGCGACTCGTCGTCGACAACACCTTCGCCACGCCGATCAACACCCGGCCGTTGCGACTCGGTGCGCACACCTCGTTTCACAGCGCGACCAAGTATCTCGGCGGACACAGCGACGTGATCGCAGGCGTTCTCGCGAGCGACGAAGAAGGGATCGCGCGCGCATGGAATCACCTTCGCGTGCACGGCGCCGTGCTGGGGCCGTTCGATGCGTGGCTCGTCACGCGCGGCATCCGCACGCTTCCGTTGCGCATGGCGCGTCATAACGAGAACGCGCTCGCACTCGCGCGTGATCTCGCGGCGCATCCGGCCATCGCGCGCGTGAACTATCCGGGACTCGCATCGCATCCCTCGCATGACGTCGCGAAGAAGCAGATGCATGGCTTCGGCGGAATGCTCTCGATCGAGATTGCCGGTGGCGTCGATGCCGCGCGCGCGTTCGTGTCGCGGTTGAAACTGTTCACCCTCGCGACGAGCCTCGGCGGCGTCGAGAGCCTGGTGATGTTTCCGGCATCGTTGTCTGGACTGAGTGAGGAAAAGCTGCGCGCCGCCGGGATCGCGCCGTCGCTCGTTCGTCTCTCGATCGGATGCGAAGATCTGGCCGATCTGCGCGCTGATCTGTTCGAGGCGCTCGCGGATTAGCCGCA
>CBIHQZ010001527.1:0-1860 GCA_966212315.1 uncultured Myxococcales bacterium | reverse complement strand
TGACCGCTCCAGAAGTGCCCGCCGCTGCCCCTTCGAGCGCGCGCGCAAAGACCGCTGCCGACACGGTCATCGCGTACGCCGACGGTGCGTGTTCGGGCAATCCCGGCCCGTGCGGACTCGGCCTCGTGTTGCTCGACGGTCATCATCGCATCGAGCGCAGCGAGTACCTCGGCACCGGGACCAACAACATCGCCGAACTCACCGCGATCCGCCGCGCGCTCGAAGCCATCGCGTCGCCGCGCCCGATCGCGATCCACACCGACAGTCAGTATTCGATCGGCGTGCTGTCCAAGGGATGGAAGCCGAAGGCGAACCAGCAGCTCATCGCCGAGATCAAGGCGCTGCTGGCCGGACGCCCCGGTGTATCGCTGCGATACGTGCCTGGACATTCGGGCGTCCCGCTCAATGAACGCGCCGACGAACTCGCGCGAGAGTCGGTTCGCAGTCGACGCACGGTCGAGACGGCGCACGGTCCGAAGAACGAAACGCAGAGCGCGGCGCCCATCGCGGCCGCATCGCAGCCCGAGAAGACGCCCGCTCCCGCGACAAAAGCGCCCTCGCCCGCACGTCGTTCCAACCGATCCGCAAAACCGTCGGCCGGACCTACCCGATCGGGCAGGTGACGGAGCACACGGGGCGACACACTGTGTCGTTCACCCGAAGAACAGCTCCGCCGATGAAATTGGAATGAAACCGTTTGCGGACTGATTCGTAGGGACGGAGCGGACACGAAGATGTGTCGCTGCCGACGTTGATCGAGGGCGTCGGCGTCCTTACATGACGATATCGAAACCTGCGGAAACGACCGCGCACTGAAAGCAATGCGCAGCCGGCGTCGCGGATCCGATCGAGCTTCGGCTCCGACGGATACCCCCGAATTCACGACGCCACCGCTCATGAATGGATTGGTCGAAGGAGAGAGTCATGCGCGAGTCCGATCAGGCACTTTCGAATTACATCACGCACGTGAAGTCGATCCCGACGCTGACGCGGGAAGACGAACACGATCTGGCGGTGAAGTATCGCGACACGCAGGATGCCGCCGCGGGCGACAAACTCGTGAACGCGAATCTCCGGTACGTCGTCGCCATTGCATTGACCTATCGCCGCTACGGTCTTCGACTCGGCGACCTCGTTGCGGAGGGGAACGTTGGTGTCGTCACCGCGCTCCGCAAGTTCGATCCGGACAAGGGCACGCGTTTCGTCACGTACGCCGCGTACTGGATCCGCGCATACATCCTGAACTACGTGATCCGTTCGTGGAGCCTCGTCGGTTCGGGGTCGGGGCCGCTTCGCTCGAAGCTGTTCTTCCAGCTCCGCCGTGAACGGGCCCGCATCGCGAATCTCGTGAGCGAGAAGGACGAGGCGATGGCGCAGCTCGCGGCGCAGCTCGGAACGACGGTCGAGAAACTGACGCCGATGATGCAGCGACTCGAGTCGCGCGACGTGTCACTCGACCAGCAGGTCTTCAGCGACAGCGAACAGACCCGCATGGATCTGCTCGAGTCGACGGAGATCCCGCAGGACGAAGTGGTCGAGCATCACGAGAACGAGGCCCGCATCGGCGGCCGCGTGAAGGTGGCGCTCTCGGGACTCGATGCGCGTGAACGTTTCATCGTCGAGCAGCGCATGCTTGCTGACGAGGAACTCTCGCTGGCGGAGATCGGACGGCGCCTCGGTGTGTCGCGCGAACGTGCGCGTCAGCTCGAGGCCCGCGCGAAGAAGAAGCTCCGCAAGAGCCTCGCGGATCTCGAGGAAGTGGCCGCGTAGGAGCGTCTCGGGGACCTCACCCCCGCTGCCGCCTCAGCATTGGTCACGAATGTGTCCTCGCGCTGCGTTGGGCCCGGCGGCTGAAGCCAC
>CBIHQZ010001526.1:0-1867 GCA_966212315.1 uncultured Myxococcales bacterium | reverse complement strand
CTCCGTCTTTTGCCGAAACGCTTCCGCTCCAATGGATGGTGCTGAATGCATCGGACGGCACCGTCGAGCCCCTTTGGGAAGCGTGTAGCGAGCTGGACTGGCTGGTGCGATTCGGCGCCCACTTCGTGGACCGCGAGTGCGTGGTACGCGTGGCGTGCGAGTGTGCCCGCGCAACGCTGCCGTTGATCCCGGCGGGCGTGAGCGCCGCGGAAAATGCCATCGCCGCCGCCGAAGCGGATCCCTGCGGAGCGGGCGATCCGCGCCTGTTCAAAGAACTCCTGCTTGAAGTCGATCGCGCGATGATGCAGTTCGAGCGCTTCGGACGGACGTACCGTGCACTGGATTGCGCTCGGGGCGCGTTGCTCTCCGCGACGGACATGGAACTGCGCGTCCTCGCATTCGGCGTCGGGAGCACGGCCGACGGCGCCCTCGAAGCGCTCGCACCGGAGGAGCCGTTTCCCATCAGCGAGGCGAGGGCTCGCGCAGAGGACCTGTGCTTCGGGATCGTCCGCGGCCGGATGCCGTGTCCGACGCTCACGGAGGTCATCGACGTCGCGCGTCGGTACACCGCGCGCTCGTCGTGAACCTGCCGGAGGTGTCGCGCGTCGCGACGGTCTTCCAATGGGCAGCTCCCCTGCGCGCATCGGATTTCCTCCGGCGAATCCGGCGCGACGCGCACCGGATGCCCCGCCCTGGGCGCGATGATCCGCGAGACGACCCTTCGGCGTAAGCTCGCCGCCGCTCGATCGACCCGGAGGTGCCGTTCGTCGATGCGCGGGTTCGCAACGCCGGGGGTAATGCTGTCGCGCCTCGGGCGGTTCGCGAAGCAGGCAACGTCGTCGAGCGTACGAGAAGCGAGCGCCGGACGCGCCTCAGCGTATGCGCCGGTAAGGGAACCGGTCGCGGATCAGCTGCCCGAAGAAGCGTCCCTTCGACCCGGCCGAACGCAGCGCGACGAAGAGATTCTCGGGGACCAGTTCGTACGCATATCGATGTCCGGTGTGGAATTCGACGAGCAATCGACTCGAGGCCCGCTCGTAAGCGATGGCACGAAGGTTCGAGGAACGCACCGCTTCACGCCGACAGCCTCCGCGTCAGCTCCTTCTGCGCGAGCTGTCGCTCACGCGCGCGCCCGGCGCGAACGGCATCGATGAGCGCCAGCCACTCGTAGAGCGCGGAGTCTTCGCGCGCGACCCGCGGCACGGTGCGATACAGCGGATCGAGCCCCTGTCCACGACGCTCGCCGTTCGGATCGGGCCAGACCGGCGGCAACTCGTCGTCAGGAAATTCCGTCCGTAGCGGTGGCGCGGCGTGCGCGGTCGGCATACCGCGTGTGACGCCACTCCATTCGGGTGCAAACGCGTACTTGAGCCCGTGCACCAGGAATTCCAACAGCGCGGTTCGTCGCACCGTTCGGCCATCGGCATCGACGAGTCCTGCGTGAACTGCACGACGCACAGCCGCGTGCGCCTCGGAGGCGCTGATGCCGACGCGCTTTGCGACTGCGGAGTAGCTCGACGGACCTGACTCGGCCGTGAGGAGCGCGAGCACGATCAGTACGTCTTGGGGCTTGAGCACGGGTCATACGCTATTCGCGAATCGCGAATATGACAAGATATCAAGTGCGGATTGCTTCATGCGGCATGTCGTTCGTAATTCGCGAATCGCGAACGCGCGTACGGCCGTGCCTCTATTTCGGGGCGAGAGATCGAAGACTTCGCCCGGCAACTCGACGAAAGAATCCGCGTCGCTGCGCGCCAGCCGTGAGCACCGGCGAGGAATTCCGGCGGGTGAACCCGCGGCAACGACTCCGAAACTTCGCCTGCGCGAAGTTCGCGGTCACTGCGAGTTGCCATCGATCACTCCG
>CBIHQZ010001525.1:0-1867 GCA_966212315.1 uncultured Myxococcales bacterium | reverse complement strand
GAACGCGGCACTCGCGGGAGCAGCCGTGCTCGGATTGTCATACGCGGGGACGGTCGCGCTGAGATCGCTCCTCTGCACGACGTCTCCGTGTTCACCCGGCTCGACATGGCTCTATGCGCCGGGTTTCGGGCCGCTCGTATACGCGTTCGATTCGCCGACATCACTGCATGCACTGCTCGGCGCGCTGGACTTCTTGGTTCAAGGCACGGGCGCCATGTTGATCGTGCTCGGCACCACATTGCGCCGTGGGGTTCTCGTGAACGATGCGCGACGAGATGCGCCGAGCCACGAGGCAGCGATGTCGTGGGCCGTGATTCCTGCGGCCGCGCCGGGATTCGCGGGCGCATCGTTGATCATCGCGGCCCCCTGAGTGGCCACGGGCATGACGCGAATGTCGGCGTCGCCTGCGGCTGCTTCGCGAGATTGCATCGGTTCACGGCGCCCCGATCGTGGCGCGCCGAGTGCTACCGGCGAGACACCTTTCTTCACCGCCGTCGCCAAACGGGGGAGCCTGTCGATGAAACGCTTCGCCGCAGCCATCATGGCCGCTGCCGTTGCAGTGTCCGTGGTCCCGAACGTCGCTCGCGCATGTGGCGGATGCTTCTCGCCACCACCGCCACCGCAGCATCCGGAAGAAGCATCGCTCGTCACCGATCACCGCATGGTGCTCTCGCTCTCCGAAGCGCAGACCACGCTGTGGGACCAGATCCGCTACACGGGCAGCCCGCGCGATTTCGTGTGGGTGCTGCCGGTCGCGAACGCGAGTTCGCTGCGATTCGGTCTCGCGGACGATCGCTTCGTGAATGCGCTCGATGCGTTCAGCGCGCCCGAGATCCTCGCGCGATTCGCGGGGTGCGTCGCGAGCAGTGACGGCGGCGGCGGCGCTGCGATCGGATGCGGCGCATCGAATGCGCTCACCGACGGCGGTGGCGGTCACAACGCGAGCGAGAGCACTCGCATCATGCGAGACGGCGAAGCGATCGTCGGTCCCTACGACGTAGCCGTGATCTCGACCGAGTCGGGTGCGATGCGCCTCGACGACTGGCTCACGACGAACGGGTATCGCGTCCCCGACGAGACACGCGCCGCCATCGACTTCTACGTCGGCCTGCACTTCGACTTCATCGTGTTGCGCCTCGCACCGGGCGCCGGCGTGCAGGAGATGCAACCGGTGCGCATCACGACGCGCGGCTACTCGCCGATTCTTCCGCTGCGCATGGTCGCCGCGGGGATCGGCGACAAGGTGGGCCTCTCGCTGATGGTCGTCGCGAACTCGCGCGTCGAAGCGCGCGGTTTCGACAACGTCGAACTGCGAACCAACGAACTGACCTGGAACCCGACGACCGGCAGTTCGAACTACCGCGCGCTCTTCACGCAGACGCTGCAAGAGCACGGCGGGCGCGCGTGGGTGATCGAGTCGGTGCAGAACCTTCTCGCGAGCGAGCTTGCGTATCCGATCACGTGGGACCCGCGTTCGTCGGGCGGTGTCGTCGACGACGTACTGGATCCGATGCCGTGGCTCGACGGATCTTCTGCCGACGCACTCTCGCCGCCCGAACGCGACGGCGGCGCAGCGATGGAGATGGACGACGCCGGGCATATGCAGCTCGCGGATCCGTTCATCGACCGCACGATCGCGTTCGAAGGCATCGGCTCGCAGGCCGTGGTGACACGCATGCGCACCGAACTCGGTGGCCGCGATCTCGACATGGATCTCATTCTCGACGGCACGACCGACGGCTTCGTCCCCGCGCAATACGAAGTGGCGTTCTACTTCGGCCAGTGCCCGCAACCGTCGTATGCGTGCAGCGTGATCGGCGGCGGCGCGCCGGTCGCGCTCGAGGGTCTCGCGGTCGTCGCGATCATC
>CBIHQZ010001524.1:0-1871 GCA_966212315.1 uncultured Myxococcales bacterium | reverse complement strand
CACTTCGCAGCCGTTCGCTCCGCTGCCGTCGCAGTTCGCGGTCCCCGCAGTGCACGTCGTCATCACGCACGCGCCACTCGTGCACGTCGCGCCGGCGGCGCAGGCATTGCCACACGATCCGCAGTTGGCGGCCGTCGTGATGGCCACTTCGCATCCGTTCGACGCGGTGCCGTCGCAGTTCGCGTAGTTCGCACCGCACGCGCCGAGGGTGCACTGCCCGCCCGAACACGCCCGGCCCGCATGAGGGAACGCGCAGACGGTCGTGCAGGCGCCGCAGTTGTCGGCGTTGGTCTGCAGATTCACTTCGCAGCCGTTTGCCGGATCCCGGTCGCAGTCGGCATACCCCGCGTTGCAGGTGAATCCGCACGCGCCGGCCGAGCACGTGGGCGCCGCGTTCGCGCGCGCGGGGCACGCGGAACACGAGGTGCCGCACGTGCCGACGCTGTTCGACGGCACGCACATCGCGCCGCAGAGATGGAACCCGGTGTCACACGCGACGCCGCACGCGCCGGCGGTGCACGTCGCGCGGCCGTTCGTGGGCGCGGCGCACGCGGTCGTACACGAGCCGCAATGGTTCGGATCGGTCGCGAGCGTCGCGCACGAGGTGCCGCACAACATCGCGCCCGCCGCGCAACTCGCTACGCAGCTCGCAACACCCGCATTCGACACGCAGAGCGGCGTGGTTCC
The DNA here is from genome assembly GCA_966212315.1 of uncultured Myxococcales bacterium. GTDB lineage: Bacteria > Myxococcota_A > Polyangia > Polyangiales > CBIHQZ01. The sequence goes on along the minus strand of CBIHQZ010001524.1, from coordinate 1,184 downwards.
ACTGCACGTGTTGCCGCACGTGCCGCAGGTCGTGGCGACGTCGAGACGCGCTTCGCATCCGTTCGTGCTGATGCCGTCGCAGTCGCCGTAGCCCGGACGACAGACGATTCCGCACGAGCCCGCGGTGCACACCGGCGACGCGTTCGTCGCGCCCACACATTCGGTCGGGCACGTCCCGCAGTGCGTCTCGTCGGTGGCGAGATCGACTTCGCACCCGCTCGCGGCGTTGTGATCGCAATCGCCGAAGCCCATGTCGCAGCGGATTCCGCACACGCCCGCGCCGCAGGTGGCGGTGGCGTTCGGACCGGCCGGGCACGTCACGCCGCAACCGCCGCAGTTCGCGATGTCCGCGCTCGTGTCGATGCAGGTGCCGTCGCACAGCGATTGCCCCGACGCACAGGTGCTGCCGTCGGCGGGTGCGACCCGGTCGGGGAGTGCATCGCCGAGCGCGTCGATCGATGACACGCCGTCCGCCGCGATGTCGCTGGCGTCGCCGGCGCGCGCGTCGCTGATGCGGAGATCCGGCACGCACGCGGCCGTGGTGAAGACGACCGCGAGGATCGAAACAAACGCGCGCAATGTCATGGATGGCTCCGAGGCGAAGACCTCGATGCTAACAGCGTCAGGACGGAGTGCGGGGGAAGTGACGGACGGAAGCGAGTCGGCGGTGCAGCTTCGAAATCAGAACACGTAGTGCGCGGAAAGGCCGCCGTACACGGTGATGAGCCCGTAGCCCACGTCGGCGCGCACATCGAAGTTGCGGTGCGGCCGGAAGTGGAAGCCGACCTGCGGAAGCGAGATCCACGGCAGGACGATCGGCATGCTGCCACCGTTGGCCCACGTCGCTTCGTTGTAGTTGTTCGCCGTGAAGTGGTTGTTCGGGTTGTTCTGGCAGAACGACTGCGGATTGGACGACGAACCGCAGTCCTGCCAGTGCCCGGCGCCGTCCTGGTAGACCTGCGAGCGCGGGAGATCGCCGCCGATGTAGCCGATGCCGATGCCGACGCCGACCTGGATCTCGAACATGCGATGCAGGCGAATGCCCCAGAGGAAATGGCTCGTGAGGTACGCGCCCCAGATGTTGATCCCGCCGTTCGGTTCCGACGTCGTGATCGGCCGGCCGCTCATCTCGGTGTCGGCGAGCGGGTCGTTCGATGCGCGAAAGAAACCCGTGGGCGCGTTGT
>CBIHQZ010001523.1:0-1874 GCA_966212315.1 uncultured Myxococcales bacterium | reverse complement strand
ACCCCGTCGTGCTCGGGCATGATCATGTGCACCATCGGCGGAACCACCGTGAACATCGACTGCTCGCAGACGATGAATTCGACGATGACCGGCGCATGCAGCTACACGCTGAGCAACGAGAACAACACGCTCACCACCAGCGCGTGTGCGGGCAGCACGGGCGGCGGCGCGACTTCGTTCACGCGCGTGACGGGTAGCTGATCGCGTCTCCCGGAAACGCTGCACGCATCGGTGTGCGAACGCACTTTCACACGGGTGGTCGCAACGCCGATGCGCCGATCTCGCGGGCGCACGCGAGGCGTGCGTGTGAGAATGCGGCCCTTCTGTGAAAGTCACCGTCCTCGCCAGCGGCAGTTCCGGCAATGCAACCTTCGTGGAATCGAACGGCACCCGGATCCTCGTCGATGCGGGGATCGGCCCACGGATCCTTGCGCGCAAGCTTGCCGAGTCCGGCGCGGGCGGTCCGCCCGAGGCGATCGTGATCACGCACGGACACGGGGATCACGTGGGCGAATGCGCGCGCATTGCCAAGGGGCTGAAGATCCCGGTGTACGCGAGCGAGTCGACCGCTCGCACCGCGCATCTCGGCGATCGTTCGCGGGTGCGGGTGTTCGGAGCCCGTTCGGAATTCACCATCGGGACGATCACGGTGAGCCCTCTGCCCATTCCGCACGACGCTGCACAGGTCGCGTTGGTGTTCGGCGACGGAACTCGCAATGTCGGCCTCGCGACCGATCTCGGCGAAGTGCCACCGAAGCTTGCCGAACACCTCGCCGGCTGTGACGTCTTGCTCATCGAGTCGAATCACGATCCGGAAATGCTCGAGAACGGGCCGTACCCGCGCTTTCTGAAAAAGCGCATCTCGTCGTCGCGAGGGCACCTGTCGAACATGCAGACGCACGCCCTGTTGCGAAGACTCTCGCCGCGAACGCACACCGTCGTGCTGATGCATCTGTCCCGCACGAACAATCGCGCAGACCTCGCGCTGGAGATCGCACGCGATGCGCTTGCCGGCCGCGATGTGCGCCTCACCGCCGCGGAACAGGACGATGCGAGCGTGTTCGACGCCGCGGACGATGCCCACGTTGCGCGCTCGCGCCCCGTCGTACGCGTCCGCGAGCAGCTCGCGTTCGAGTTCACCGCACCGCGTGCGTCGTGCGGAGATACGCGATGAGATCGGTGAGCGCCGCGTCGGAGAGACGCGTCACCGGGATCGCTCGCATGCTCCCACCGCCGTGGCGAATCTGATCGCGCATTCGTGACTCGTTCCAGTTGAGCCCGTTGATGCGCGGCCCCGTGTCGGCGTCGCCGTTCGGATGGCAGCGATTGCAAGCACTCTGAAAGGCGGTGCGTCCGCTCGCGACGTTGCCGCTCGGTGTCGCGGTCGTCGTCGTCGCGGCGGTGGCTGTCGTCGTGCCAGTGCCGGTGTGCGTCGTCCCGGTGCGGGTCGTGCTGCGCGCATCGGGCGCCGCGCTCGCATCGGAAGCAATGGCCGTCGATGCATCCATGGCTGTCGGCGCGGCCGACGATGCATCGAGCGCGGTCTCGCTGACCGCCGATGCGTCAGTGCTCTCGACGTTCGCCGCGTCCGCGCTCTCACCGGTCGACGGCGCGGGCGAAGCCGATGATTCCGGTGCGGGCGACGCGGTGGTTTCGGTGTGCTGCGGCGCGCTGCAGGCGGCAAGCGACACCAACAACGAGAGGACGAATGGCGACGAGAAGCGAGTGGTGTTTTTCACGGCGCGCGAGTGTCATCGCGCCGATCGTCAGTGTCCATGGTGACCGTGGCCCCATCCACCGCCGCCGCCGTGCCAGTGACCGCGGCCACCGACGACGAGACCGGGTCCGCCGACCACCACACCCGGGGCACCGAC
>CBIHQZ010001522.1:0-1877 GCA_966212315.1 uncultured Myxococcales bacterium | reverse complement strand
CTCTTCGACCGACAGCATCGCGCGTCGATGCGCTTCGTGCAGCTGTCGACCGGGGAGGGGCGATTGGACGAAGCGATCCAGGCGATGGGGAGGTCTACGTCACATGTCCTCCATCGTGCACGCCCACGGGCTTCGCGGTAGCGTACGCGCGATGTCCTTGCCCCGTTCGCTGCTCGCTGCCGCACTGCTCGTCGTGCCCTCCCTCGCGTCCGCGCAGACCGCGCCGGCCCGAACGCCGCGCCCGCGTCGCGCCGCCACGGCGACCACCAGCAGCGCACCGCCCTCGGCGTCGAGCGCACCCGCATCGTCTTCACCAGCGCCCTCGCCTGCACCGGCCGCGACCGAGAACTCGATCGATGTGAGCGCGCCGGTCCCCACGCCGCCTGCGCCGACTGCATCGGCCGCACCGCAAACACCGCCGCAGACGACCGCACCCGCGCCGAATCCCGCGTTCCCGACCATCGCGCTGATCGACGCATTCCCGGCCGGTGTCGATCCCGCCGCGGCCACGTTCGTCACCGACACGCTTCGCACGCACATCGCACAGCTCGGTTATCCGATCGTGCCGCAAGCGCAGCTGTACGACGCCGCGCGCCGCGTCCAGCTCGCTTTCCCGCCGCCGCCCGAAGGAATCGGCGCGCTCATGCAGGCCGTGCAGGCACCGGTCGCGGTGACGGCCGAAGTGCGCGGCGGTGGCGGTTACTACCAGGCACTGCTTCGCGTGCGATTCGCGCAAGAACCGGTCGAGCGCATTCGGCAGATCGTCGCGACGCAGTGGACGCTCGGCGACTCGATCCGTCAGGCGCTGCCGCTCCTGCTCGCGCCGCCGGCAACGAATCCGTACGACGCGTACGGTGCCTACGGGCAACCCGCGCTTCCGCAGGACATGACCGCATGGCGTCCGCCGCCGCGTCGTCCGCCGTCGCGGTTGCATCGCGCGCCGTTCGAGTTGGCCCTCGGTTTCGAGTTCGCATTCGGCCCGGGCAACGACGCGTTCTGGAACTTCCTCGGCTACGGCCGCGCCGCCTGGTTCCCGGTCGATCGCTTCGGCATCACCGCCAGCGTGTCGTACGCGAACCTGCGAGGGCGAACGAACCGCGTGTCGAACGCGCTCTTCATGGTCGGCGTGGAAACAGCGGTCGAATTGATCACGCGAAACCACGTGTATCTCCCGCTCCGCGCGGAGGTCGGATATCTCCCGTTCAACGGACCGGTCGTGCGTGCGACCGCGGGTGTGGCGTTCAACGTCGCCACCAACACGCGCATCGAACTCGACATCCTCTCGCCGACGATCTGGATCCTTCCGGGTGTCACCGCCGTGTCGCTGGACGTGGGCGCGCAGGTGCTCTTCGACATCGGTGCGCCGCCGGTGCGTCGCCGCCGCCGTCGTCATCGCAGCAGCGACGCGCCGTCGTCGAGCGAGCCGAGCGCCGCGCCTGCGAGTGCGGCACCTGCGGGGACCGCGCCGGTCAATGCGCTGCCTGTGTCGGCCGACGACGACGTGTGACGTGCCTTCGACCGGCGGGCGCGGACCTCACCTCACCCCCGCTGCCGCGCGCCCCTCTCCCTCGATGCCCGCGCTTGGCGGGCGAACACAGGCATCGTCGAGAGAGGGGCTGGAACGATGCTGGCGTGAGTCGGGCCTTGGGCGTCAGTCGGGCCTTGACGATCGTCTTCGGCACGATCTCCCGCGCTCGCTCCACGACGCCTACGCCACTCACGTTGCCGGCCCGCCGCGCACCGACGCAACCTGCTCACTCACCACGCTTCATCCTTCGAGCCCCTCTTTCGACGACGCCTGCGCTGCGCGCGCAACGCGGTGGCGTCGCAGGGAGAGGGGCGCGCGGCAGCGGGGGTGAGGTCGACCCGAACTAGAA
>CBIHQZ010001521.1:0-1880 GCA_966212315.1 uncultured Myxococcales bacterium | reverse complement strand
CGGCGAAGGCGTCGCTACGGACGAGTGCGACACAGCGACCACTGCGTGACGCGTCGGTGCGGACACGATCCGTGTGGGACGAGGACCACACCCGGCTACGCCGAACAGCGCCAGCGATGCGAGAAGCGGAAGGTGGTCGTTGCGGGTGGGCATGCGTGACGAGTTGATCGCAAGCATCGCGCCACGAACACCAGGCACGCCAGTGGCCGTGGCTCGGGCGCCTTTCGCCGGGAGGGTCATGGATGCGAGCAGAGCACCCGCTTCCGTGTCACCTCACTTCGTCGCCCGCTTCACCAGATCGAACCGATCCAACTCCATCACCTTTGCCCACGCCGTCACGAAGTCGCGCACGAAGCGCTCCTTCGCATCGTTGCTCGCGTACACCTCGGCCAGCGCACGCAGCTGCGAGTGCGCGCCGAACACGAGGTCGACTGCCGTCGCCGTCCACAGTGCTTTGTCCGTGGTGCGGTCACGACCTTCGTACACGTTCTTGTCGCTCGCCGACGGTCGCCACGCGGTGCGCGCGTCGAGCAGGTTCACGAAGAAGTCGTTGGTCAGCGCTCCGGGCTTGTCGGTGAACACGCCGTGCTTCGAACCCGCGTGATTCGCGTCGAGCGCGCGCATCCCGCCGACGAGCACCGTCATCTCGGGCGCGGTCAGCTTCAGCAAGTTGGCGCGATCGAGCAGACGCGTCTCCGGTGAGAGCGGGTCTCCCGCGCGTCGGTAATTGCGAAAGCCGTCGCCCTTCGGTTCGAGCACCGCGAACGCGTCGACGTCGGTCTGTTCTTGCGTCGCATCGGTGCGTCCAGGCGTGAACGGCACGGTGATGTCGTGTCCGCCCTTCTTCGCCGCCTGCTCCACCGCCGCGCATCCAGCGAGCACCACGAGATCCGCGAACGAGACCTTCGCGCCGCCCGCTTTCGGTCCAGCGTTGAAGTCCTTCTGGATCTTCTCGAGCGCCGCGATGACCTTCGCCACGCGCGCCGGCTCGTTCGCCTCCCAGTCTTTCTGTGGCGCGAGACGGATGCGCGCGCCGTTCGCGCCGCCGCGCTTGTCGGTGCCGCGGAAGCTCGCCGCTGCGCTCCACGCTGTGGACACGAGGTCCGCGATCGACAGACCTGCGTCGAGGATCGTGCGTTTGAGCTTCGCGATGTCTGCGGCGCCGACAAGCGCGTGATCGATTGCGGGCACCGGGTCCTGCCACAGTTGCGGCGCCGGCACCCACGGACCGAGATAGCGCGCGCGCGGTCCCATGTCGCGATGGAGCAACTTGAACCACGCCCGTGCGAACGCGTCGGCAAGCTGGTCGGGGTGCTCGAAGAAACGTTTCGCGATCGGCGCGTAGATCGGATCGACCTTCAGCGAGAGGTCGGTGGTGAGCATCATCGGTGCGTGGCGCTTCGACGCATCGTGCGCGTCGGGCACCGTGTTCTTCGCCTCGGGGTTCTTCGGCGTCCACTGCTTCGCGCCGGCCGGGCTCGTGGTGAGTTCCCAGTCGTACTTGAAGAGATTCTCGAGAAAGCCGTTGTCCCACTGGATCGGATTGTTGGTCCACGCGCCTTCGAGACCGCTCGTGATGGTGTGCGCGCCTTTGCCGGTGCCGTGCTTGTTCTTCCAGCCGATGCCCTGATCCTCGAGCGGCGCGGCCTCGGGTTCGGGGCCGACGTGATCCGCTCTCGCCGCACCGTGCGTCTTGCCGAACGTGTGACCGCCGACGATCAACGCCACGGTCTCTTCGTCGTTCATCGCCATGCGCGCGAAGGTCTCGCGAATGTCGCGCGCGGCCGCCACCGGATCGGGATTGCCGCCGGGGCCTTCGGGATTGACGTAGATGAGCCCCATCTGCACGGCGCCGAGCGGACCTGCGAGTTGCCGGTCGC
>CBIHQZ010001520.1:0-1881 GCA_966212315.1 uncultured Myxococcales bacterium | reverse complement strand
CGCCCCCCCCCCCCGCGCCGGGCGGGGTTCCGGAGGGCTGGTGGGGGGGGGGGGGGGTGCGGGGCGCGCGGCAGCGCGGGTGAGGTCCGCCTCGCTGCCGGTTTCTTGGTGAAGAAGCGCCATTCCCGCTAAGCGCGACGGATGACGCGCGCGCGATGGATGGTGGCGGTAATCGGGTGCTTGCTGGCGATCGTGCTTGCCGGATGCGGTGAGCCGGCGCCGCCGCATGGTCACGTCGGCACGTTCGATGTGCGCGCCAACATGATGATCAATTCGTGCGGGCCGCAGTCGGTCTCGATCGCCGCGCACCTACAGTACGAGGCGCGTCTCGGCTACGACCGCGGCGTCGCGACGTGGGAGCTGACGCAATCACGCGTGAGTGCGACAGGGCTCTGGACCGAGGTGCCGCCGTCGTTTCGATTCACGCACGAGTCGTACTCCACGCTGCGTGCGGCGGATTCTCGCTACGGTCTCGCGGCGTGCGTGATGCGGCGATACGACCTTATCGAGGGCACGTTGTCCGGCGCGCTACGCGATCTATCGCTGCAACCGCTCGACGCCGCGATCTCCGAGGCCGGGCTCGACGCGACTGCGATGGACGGCGGCGACCTCGCGACCGGAAGCGACGGCGGGACGACGACGTTCGGTGCGACCGAAACGATCGCGTACGGTGTCGCCGAAGGCGCGGACTGCCGCGATTTCATCGGCGTCGGAAGCGGCCAGTTCCTCACGCTGCCCTGTCAGATCACGTACGCGATGGACGGCACGATGGTGCGGTGATCGAGATGGCCATCGGGGCCACTCGCGAAGCGCGCTTCGATCTACCATCGCGCCGATGCGCCCTGCCTCCTGCCGTCTTCTCGCCCTCGCATTCGCCGCGCTCACGGTAACGCATTGCACTGGCACATCGAGCTCGACCGACGCAGCGGCGCTCGACGCGACCACGCAACGTGACGCGCAGCCCGCGCGCGATGCCGCAGCGCCTTACTCCGCGACCTTCACCCCCGCGGCGATCCCCGCGAGCGCCGGCGACCTCGCGAACCCGATGCGCGGGCAGTACCGCTGGCTCGGCGCCGATCCGTATCCGTCGGGATGGACCGCGAACGACTCGTACCAGCGTTGGAACTGGGTCGACATCGAACCCACGCGCGGTGCCATCAACTGGTCTCTCATCGACAACGAACTCGCCGCGGCGCGCGCACGTCACGGGCGTTTCGGAATGCGCTTCATGCCGCTCTGCCAGGGTTGCGCGAATCACCGCTACATGAACGCTGCGTCGTCGATTCCCGACGACCTCGCCGCCGTCGCGAACCCGCTCATCGGTGCGCCGCCCGACGCGCCGGGCGAGCTGTACGTGATTCCCGACTGGAACAGCGAGGCGTATCTCTCGCGCGTCGAAGCGACGCTGCAGGCCATCGCGGCGCACTACCACGACGATCCGACCTTCGCCTTCGTCGACGTGAGCGCATACGGCAACTGGGGTGAGTTCCATCTGTGGCCCTTCAATCAACCGGGCGGGCCGTACGAACACTCCACGCAGCGGCCGATCACCGACGACAACGCGCGCCGCATCGTGCGTGCGAACGCGGCGGCCTTTGCGAACAAACTCATCGTGCTCAATGTCGAGAATCGCGCGGCGGTTGCCGAAGCGGTCGCGACGCAGTCACCGCGGATCGGGCTGCGGGTCGACTGCATCGGCGCGGACGGACTCGGCGGCGGTGAAGATCCGATTCGCGCTGTCGCGGGCGCCATCGATCATTGGCGTGTCGCGCCGTTCATCACCGAGTGGTGTCAGTTCAACATTGGCGGCAGCGGCGCGAACTTGTTCGTGCAGGGCGAGTCACAAGTGCGCGAGTTCCACGTGTCGATGCTCTCGTCGGG
>CBIHQZ010001519.1:0-1883 GCA_966212315.1 uncultured Myxococcales bacterium | reverse complement strand
CGCCGAAGGGATTCGGCGCGATCACGGCGACCGTGTCGTCGAAGCCTTCGGCGACGACGACGCGTGGCTCACCGTCGCGCAGATCGCCGAGCGGTGTCCGATGCGAACGCAACGGCTCTACCGCGTCCTCGCCGATCTCGTCCGCGACGGTCGTGTCGTGCGCGGCGATCTCGGATACCGCGCGGTTTCGAACACGCCCTGACAGCTCTTCCCGCGAACGCTTCCCGTCACCTCTGTACCGTTGCGCGGAAGCGGAAGGCGGAAGTGCGACCCGCGCCCATCAGGAAGCGTGGTCGGGTGCCCATCGCGTTACGTGGTCACGCTCAAGCACGCTGCGTCGTCTGGCGTCAGCCGAGCGACCCTTCGGCCACCTGCACCAGGAGACGGTCGGTTCGAGGCCATCGGCGATCGCCTCCGCGAGCCACCCGGCGGGCAGCGCGTCGGGAGCGTCGAGCACCCGGCCCATTCCTACGAGCGCACGTTCGCCCAAAAAGACGGCGAAGTCCTTCCATAGCGGGGAACCCTGCGCGGCAATCGACGCAAGCTGGCCCCAGGTCACGGTCGTTACATTCGGCCCGTCGTGGTGACGTTCCGTCGTGCGGTCGTCCGGGCTACCCAGGATGACTAAGCGTCTGGGGATGCGGTCCGCGGCCTCGCGAATCGCTCTGAGGTAGCGCGGGACCTGGTCGCCGGTAAACGGTGAGCCTGCCTTCACCTCAACCCATATCTCGGCAACGTCGTCCTGCTTGCCATCAACCGCGAGAACGAGATCGATCCGCGCGCGATCGGAGAGCGCGAGTTGCGTGCCGATGATGCCCCGCTGGGTATAGCTGCGGAGACGTGGCGTGGGCACGGCGTGGAGGACGTCGAGCCCGCTGAGTAGATTGAGCATCGGCTGCGCGTCTACGCGGATGAGCAGCGAAAGAAGTTCGGTCAGGTAGTTCTCGATGCGACCCAGCGGAAGCAACTCCACGGCGGGCGCATGCTCACCGTCTGTCGGCCCCGGGCGTCGAACCTTCACGGTGTTCCGCGCCTCCTGAAACAGCACACCGAGGCGAGATGTCATCGGCGCTTCTCCGGTGCGCGTCGTCGCGATGGTGTCACGAGGGTCTGTGGCTCGATCGCTCCGCTCCATGAGTCGCGCGCTTGCGCGTGACAGTGCAGCTCCGGATTCGAAGCGTAGGCGGCGCCGTCTGCTTCGGCGGGTCCTTTCATCCGTTCAAGCTCTCGGTACGCAGCGTGAAACTTCGCGTCGATCTGCATGTGGGACCACGATCGTAGACCATGGGCGTCGCGTCCTGCATCGTCGCCGCACCGAGGCGTGCCGTGCGATGCTCCGTTGCGATGGTCGCGATACTCGGCATCGACGCAGCCTGGACAAAGTTGAACCCGAGTGGTGTTGCGCTCGTCGTCGGCTCTCCTGGATCGTGGCGATGCGTCGCGGCGGCACCGAGCATGGCAGCGTTCGTCGCACTCGAAGCGGATGACAATGACGCGTCGTTCGAGAAGATCGCCGCCACGCAGGTTAGCGTGGGCGCGCTTCTGGAGCGCGCGCGATTGCTCGCGCGCGACCACGATGTATCCGTCGTCGCCGTTGATATCCCCTTGTCTACGCAACCGATCGAGGGGCGGCGCGACGCGGACAAGCAGGTTTCCGAGGAGTTCGGCAGGCGGAAGTGCTCGACGCACAGTCCGACGAAGGAGCGGCCCGGACCGATCGCTGAAGCGATCAGGCGAGGATTCGAGCGCGTGGGATTCACACTCGCCGTGGACTCGGATCACGAGCGTGTGCTCCCGGCGCTGATCGAGGTGTATCCGCATCCCGCCCTGCTCACGCTGCTCGTCGACCTTGCCGCCCCCACCGCCGCGACCACCGAGACGCG
>CBIHQZ010001518.1:0-1886 GCA_966212315.1 uncultured Myxococcales bacterium | reverse complement strand
CGGACGGCGCATCGATGGTGTTGCCGTTCCACACCTCGCTCCAGTGCGTGAACGACGTCGCGCACGATTGGGGCTCGGGGCACACGGCCTGGAACACCGGCGACTGGGACCGATGGATTCCCGCCAAGGGCCCGACCGCGATGAGTTCGTACGCTCGCGCGGACCTCGCTTTCTATTACGCGCTCGCCGACGCCTACACCATCTACGACGCGTACCACTGCTCGGTGATGGGTCCGACGAATCCGAATCGGCTCTATCTCATGACGGGGATGATCGATCCGGGCGGCACCGGCGGCGGGCCGGTGATCGACAATCACGAACCGTCCGCCGGCTTCGACTGGACGACCTATCCCGAGCGTTTGCAAGCCGCGGGCGTCACGTGGAAGGTCTATCAGTCACTCGACAACTACGACGACAACGCGCTCGCGTGGTTCCGCGCGTTCAAGAACGTGCACACCGGCGACGCGCTCTACGACCGCGGCATGGCGCGCACGGTCGATCTGGTTCGTTCGTTCCGCACCGACGTCGCTGCGGGGACCCTCCCGCAGGTCTCGTGGATCATCGCGAGTTCCGCCGCGTCCGAGCATCCGCCCTACGCGATCGCGAACGGCGAAACGCTCACACAGAATCTCTTGCAAGCACTCGCATCGAATCCCGCCATCGCGAACTCGACCGTGTTCTTTCTCACGTACGACGAAAACGGCGGCTTCTACGATCACGTCGCGCCGCCGACACCGCCCGACGGAACGGCTGCGGAGTTCGTGAACGGCGCGCCGATCGGTCTCGGCAATCGCGTCCCGCCGATCGCGATCTCACCGTGGTCGCGCGGCGGACGCGTCGACTCCGAGGTGTCGGATCACACCTCGCTCCTGCGGTTCCTCGAACTCGTCACGGGCGTGCAGGAACCGAACATCAGCGCATGGCGGCGGCAGGTCGCGGGCGATCTCACCTCGGGCTTCGACTTCGCACATCCCGACTTCACGCGGCCCACGCTTCCGTCGGTCTCGAACGTGATGTGCAGCGGCATGGCACCACCGGTCCCTTCGACGCAGTCGATTCCCGCGCAGGAAACGGGTTCGCGTCCAGCCTTCGCCGTGCCGTATCGACCGAACGCCACCTCGCGCACCGACTGTGCGATGGGGCGGCTCTACATCGACATGACGAACGAAGGGACGTCGTCCGCGCACTACAGCATCGCGGCGAATCGTTTCCGCACCGATGGTCCGTGGCAGTACGACGTCGCGCCCGGCGCAACAGTTGCCGACTACTTCTCGATCGTGACCTACGGCGCGGGCCACTACGACCTCACGGCGTACGGGCCGAACGGCTTCATGCGGGGATACGTCGGGAACGTGAACGTGGGATGCGGGCAGGTCGAAGTGACCTCGGCGCTTCATCCGACCGACGGCACCATCGATCTCACCTACGTGAACACTGGCACTACGCCGGTCGTCTTCACGACGACCGCGACGCGCTATCGCACCGACGGTCCGTGGATGACGACCGTGCCTGCGGGCGGATCACAGATGCAGTCATGGAACGTCGCGAACGCCGAACACGGCTGGTATTCGCTGTCGGTGAGAATCAACACCGACGGCGAGTTCGAACGACGTTTCGTGGGTCATCTCGAGGACGGAACGGCCAGCGTGACGGGTTTGTGATCACCGATCACGCGGACCTCACCCCCGCTGCCGCGCGCCCCTCTCCCTCGACGCCACCGCGTGGAGGGCGGACGCAGGCGTCGTCGAAAGAGGGGCTGGAATGCTGGTGTCGTGAGGTAAGGCCGCGGGCACGAGAGTAGGGGCCTCAGACGCGTGGAACACGCACTGCGCTGAGTTTTGTCTCGGTTCACGAATTCGTCCTGGGTCGGCTCCCCGCGCGGCGAG
>CBIHQZ010001517.1:0-1889 GCA_966212315.1 uncultured Myxococcales bacterium | reverse complement strand
TCGCCTTCGGTTCGAACGCGAACCTGTCGTCGGGCTTGAACGGGACCGGCGGCAATCGACGCGCCGCGAATCGATTCGCGCCGAACGCGGCCAGACGCGCCAACCCGAGTCCGCACGCCGACGCGAACAAACCGACCGCGGCCGCCTGCACGATCACGATTGCTCGCACATCACCGCGCGACGCACCGAGCGCGCGCATCAGCCCGATCTCGCCTCGACGCTCCGCGATCATCGTGAAGAACACGTGCGCGATGTTCAGCGCCGCGACCACGACGACGATGACACTCGTGAGCGAGAGCACCGCCGTGATCACTGCCACGAGCAATCCCATCTGCTCGGCGCCCGACGTCTTCACCTCGAGCCCCATCCCGCGCACCGCGGACGTGACCTCGGGTGTGTCCGACGGCGTCGCGAGCACGACGCTCGCACTCGTGAACAACTCGCTCGCTGCCACACCCGCGAACTCGCGATTCATCCGTCGCGCGACATCGATCGGCACAGTGAATCCGAGATCGATCGCACGCGAGGACACACCGACGATTCGCACGTGCACCCGACGCTGCCGTCCCTGCCGCGCGGTCCCGAGCCCTGCGCGACCGAGATCCCACTCGAGCAGCAGACCTTCCGCGCTGTGCACCAACACGTCGCCGATCGGCGGCAGATGATGCGCCGGTGCGATCGCGCCATTGAACACTTCGACGAGATACGGACTCACCATCGCGGGGATCGGCGGCGCGCATTGACCCGGCCACTGCGGGTGACCGTCATTCGCAAGGTCGACGTCGCAGAACTCGCCGCCGGTGCACTCACCATCGTTCGCGCACACGCGATGCGTTCCGCTCGTGCCGGGATCTTCGAAGCGCTGCCCCGGGCGCAAATCCGCGCGCACGAGACCCGGCTCGATCCCTTCGACCACGAGTTCGCCCGTTCCCACGTCGCGCCCGAAGATCGCGCGGCCGCCGCGCCCCGACGACGGGAACACCAGTCGCATCTTCGGATAGACCGCACGAACGCCCGGCAGCGCACGCAGTCGATGCACCGTGTCGGCACTGATGCCCGACGGCTCGTCGTCACCGCCCAGCATACCCACCACACCGCCCGCGCTCGCTTCCTGCGGCGCGACTTCGATGCGATCGATCGGGAAGATCCGACCGAGCACGACCGCTTTCATCCCGGCGCCGAGGGCGACGAAGAACGCGAGCGTCGCGATGCCGACGATGATGCCGACCGCGGCCACGGCGAAAGTGCGAAGCGAGCGCTCGATATCGCGCGCGACCAGTCGAATCAGTGCTCCGCTTCGCATCCGCTCACTGCGCCTTCTGAACGCGTTCGTCGCTGACGATGCGCCCCGCCTCGAGTCGCACGATCCGCGTCGCGATCGCGGCCACTCGCTCTTCGTGCGTGACCACCACGAGGGTCAATCCACCCGCACGATGCAGCGTCTCGAAGATCGAAAGAATCTGCCCGCCGGTCTGCGCATCGAGCGAGCCGGTAGGTTCGTCACACAAGAGCAGTCGCGGCTTGAGCAGCAATGCCCGCGCGATCGCCACGCGTTGCCGCTGCCCGCCCGAGAGTCCGGTCGGACGATCGTCGCCGCGTCCTTCGAGCCCGACCTGCGCGAGCACTTCGTCGACGCGCTTGTCGAGATCGGCATGCGGTGATTTCGAGAAGCTCGCCGGCAACGCGACGTTGTCGCGCACGCGCCAGGTCGGCACGAGATGAAAGCTCTGGAACACGAAGCCGACGTTGTCGTGACGCAGCGCCGACAGCTCGGCGTCCGACATCTTCGCGATGTCTTTGCCAGCGAGCTGCACTGTTCCTTCGAAGCGGGTGTCGAGCCCGCCCGCCACGTGGAGCTGAAGGCTCACGACCCGGATCCGGCGGCGACG
>CBIHQZ010001516.1:0-1889 GCA_966212315.1 uncultured Myxococcales bacterium | reverse complement strand
CGTCGCGTCGTTCCAGATGCGGCCGCGAGAGCCCCGACGACGTGCTCGGCCCCGGCCGCGACAGCTGACTCGCGCTCGCCGGGACTTCCACCGGCGTTTTCACGTCCGACGGGCCGATGTCCTCGAGCGCGTCACGAACGCGATGCGATTCGTCTTCGTTCTCGACACGGCTTCGAAGCGTCTCGAGCCATTCGGAGAGATCGTGTGACGCGACCCGCTTGCCGGTGCTGTACAGATACCCCGCGAGCGCTTCGTACAGCTTCGCCGCGCTCTGGAATCGCTGCGCGCGATCGGGATGCGTCGCGGTCTCGACGATCGCCGCCAGTTCGTCGGGCACGTTCGGCGCGATGCTCGCGAGCGTCGGCTTCGAACCGTTCTGCACGCGTCGCAACGTCTCGTACGGCGTCGGCTCGTGAAACGGATTGCGCCCCGCGAGCGCTTCGTAGAGCAGCACGCCGAGCGCGAAGATGTCCGCGCGCGCATCCACGTCCGAGCCGCGCGCCTGCTCGGGAGACATGTACGCGTACTTGCCCTTGATCGTGCCGCTCTCTTCGATCGTCGTGCGCGCCTTCGCGATGCCGAAGTCGGTGACCTTCACTTCGCCTTCGAACGACAACAGAACGTTCTGCGGCGAGATGTCGCGATGCACGATGTTCATCGGCCGCATCTGCGAATCGCGGCGACGATGCGCGTAGTCCAGCGCGCGCGCGGTCTCACTCGCGATGTACGCGCAGATCTCGAACGGAGGGATCACGTTCGCACGACGACACCGCCGCAGGACCTCCGCGAAGTCCATGCCGTTCACGTACTCCATCACGATGAAGTACGTGTCCTCCTCGCGACCGAGGTCGAACACCTGCACGATGTTCGCGTGCGAGAGCGCCACCGAGAGCTTCGCCTCGTTGATGGCCATCTCGACGAACGTGTGATTCTGCGCGAGATCCGGCAGGATCCGCTTGATCACCACGAGCTTCTCGAAGCCGTCGACGCCGTAGCTCTTGGCCTTGAACACTTCGGCCATGCCACCGCGCGCGATCAGCTCGAGGAGCTTGTACTTGCCGAACAGAAGCGGCGCGAGATCCGACATTCAGGGATGGCTGGGTTCGAGTGGGCGAGAGGTGCGTTGGAGCATAACCCAATCGAGCGCATGTGAAGTCGCTTCCGCGCGTCGCGACTGCTTGTTCCCCCCGGTCCGTGTCGTTAGGCTCCCGTTTCCCCGATGCATACTCGTTCGAGACGTTCTCCTCGGTCGGCTCTCGCGTTTCTCTCGCTCACGCTCGGTCTGGCCTCTGGATGCGCGGGAACGCCGCGCGGAGGACTTCACACCGGGGGCGAAATGCACCCGACAGGCAGCGCGGTAAACGGTGAGAACTACACCGACGTCCTGCGAGATCTCGACGTGCACCAACCGACCGAGGCGATGCGGTCGCTGCGTGATGCGGCCGCTCGCTACGAAGTGCGGTCCGGGCTCGAGCACTTGAACGACGGCGACACCGACAGCGCGATCCGATCGCTGCGTGTCGCGATGCTGCATTACACGCCGCAAGAGATCGCGCATGGCGGCCTTCCCGCTGAAATCGAGCCGCTGGCGCGCGGTATCTACGAAGTGGTCTCTCCGCGCGGCGACGAAGCGCACGCACTGGCGGCGTCGCGCGTGATGATGGCGCTCGCGTCGCCGAATGCCGATGCGCGCCGGCATTACGAAGAGATTCACACGTGGGGTGAAGGGAACCGCAATCAGTTCCACACACCGTGGGTCGCGGCCGCCGAGGAAGCCGACATCTACCGCGAGGTCGCGCGCATCGTCCCCGCACCGGATGTGCTCGAGCGCGTGACGAACTATCAGATCGAACGCCGTCGCAGCGTGCGCCAAGCATCGTCGATGCTCG
>CBIHQZ010001515.1:0-1890 GCA_966212315.1 uncultured Myxococcales bacterium | reverse complement strand
ATACAGCGCGCGCGGCGACGGCCGGGTGCCCGCGTTGCTCTTTCCGATCTTCAAGCGCGAGCGCACCGACAAGACCGTCACGCTCGGCAACATCGGCCTCGAGCAGTTCACCGAGCGCCTGCCAGCTGTGCTCGATGGAGGTGCCGCAGCGCGTGCGTTGGCGAAGAGCGAAGTCGTGCGGCGTGCGGCCTACGTGAAAGAGATGAAGGGGCAGCTCGCGGTGCGAAAGTTCATCGTGATCGAGACGCACAAACGCGAGGCCGGATACCCGCCATTCCTCGTGCACTTCACCGACTTCAGCGCCGGTCGCGCGAAGCCTCTCGAGACTGCGATGCGTGCAGCGTCGACGCGCGAGAAAGCCGACGCGCACGTGGCTGCGTGGCTCGAGGAGAACATCAAGAAGGGTTGGAGCGAAGCGGGCGCGGGAGCGAGTGCGTCGAGTGCTGCACCCGGCGTCGCAGCGGCGGAAGCAGGCGCGGAGGGCGCGAGCGAAACGGCCGAGGCGAAGCCCAAGAAGCGCGCTGCGAAGAAGCCCGCCGCGGAGAAATAAAAAACGGCAGCGAGGTTGGCGCGGGGGGGGAACGCCACGGCTCGCTGCCGCAGGCGAAGGCACTACACATCGCGTGCCATGCGTCCGGGCCGAGCGATCGTTGGGAAACAAACGCGATTTCCGGCGACGCGGCGGACCCATCCGGTCCATGGCCTTTCATCGATGAAATCGCGACTGCGAAAGCGAACGCCTCGGCGCCCTACGGATGAGAGCCGGCGAGGGAAAAGGCACCGTAGGCGGCCGTGGAGTATCCACGCACGACGACCACGTGCACTCCGGCTCCGCCGGCGATCGTCGTCGAGATCGAGGACTGAAGCCCCGAGCACGACAGCGCGTCGTCGTTGCAGGTCCCCGCGCTGCCGTCGCCGTTCTGGTTCTGCAGCACGGTGTCGAACAATGTCACGCCGGTGCAAGTCGTCGCGGAGAGCGTTCCCGCCGGCGTCGACGGGCATGTCAGCCAGTAGAACGCTGCGGACGGTGTGGCGGTCGCTTGTCCGCACGCTCCGGTCATGCCGGGCGCACCCGTCGTGTTGCCGGTCACGTTGAACGATGTGCCGATCGACGCGGCCGTCGTGGGTGCGATCGGGACGTGCTGGATGTGAACCGTCGCCACGCCGGTGCTCGTGCCGCCGACGACGATGTAGTGCGTTCCGGCGCTGAGAATCGCCGCGACCTGCGACTGGGTTCCGGCGCAGGCGTTGTCGTTGCACGTTGCCGCGGAGCCGCACGTATTCGCGATGCCCACCCGCGTGTCGAAGGTCGATCCGAACGTGTCGACGTACACGATCTCCTGCGTAGTCAGCGTGATGGCGATCCACGCATCCGAGCCTCCGCACGATGATGTGCTCGGCGTCGCGCCGACCGTGTTCACCATGGTGGTCGTCGTCCCTGCCGCGAGTGTCACCGGCGTCGCCGTGGCGCAGTCGTCATTTGTGATCGTCGCGCACACGCCGCTCGAACACATCGCCGGCGCCATGCAGACGCGGCCGCACATGCCGCAGTTGTTGTTGTCGGTCTGCAGGTTCACGCACGCGCCGCTGCACGCACTGGCGCCGCCCGGACACACGCACGATCCCGCGGTGCACGGCGCGCCGCCGGGGCAGACCGTTCCGCACGTGCCGCAGTTGTTCGCGTCCGTGTTCACGTCGACGCACGCGCCGCCGCACAGAACGCGCCCCGCCGGACAGAAGCAGGTGCCGACCGAACAGAACTGCCCGGTGCCGCACGCATGACCGCACGAGCCGCAGTTCGCCGTGTCGACGCGCGTGTCGACGCACGCGCCGCCGCACGTGGTCTGCCCCGTCGGACAGGCGCACGCTCCGGCGTCGCACATCTGTCCG
>CBIHQZ010001514.1:0-1891 GCA_966212315.1 uncultured Myxococcales bacterium | reverse complement strand
CATCGGGGACGAGTGCGCGCCCGCTCGGACCGATGCGCGATGCCGCCATGAGCACGCCGCGCGTCCGCTGGGTGCGGGGTCGACGAAGAGCCTCTGCGAATGCCGGCACGATCTCGTCCGCGTGATCGCGCAACTCACCGAGCACGAGTGCAGCCGCGGCCGCGAGGTGGTCGTTGTCGCCACGAAGGTGCGTGAAGAGCTGCTCGCGAAGAGCCCACGCCGCGTCCCCGAGTGCGCCGATGCCACGCGCAATCTTCGCCACGCGTTGGACCAGTTCGCCTCCGTGCGAAGCGATGCGTTCGAGGTGATCGAGCATCTGCGGCGCGGCGCTGCCGGCGCGCGGACCGTACGCGGCGAGTGCGACGAGGAGAGAGTCGGGCGGATCGAGTGGACCGCGAAACATCCCAGCGGCGAACGTTTCGATGAGACGCGTGAACACCGGTTCGGAAAGGATCGGCCCGAGGCGCACGAGCGAAGCGGCGGCGCTCTCGACGAATCCGCGTTGCGATGCGCGATCGATCGCCGCGGTCCCCAGGGCGTCGGCCACGTCGGTGCGATGAGCGAACCAACCGAGTGCGGCTGCAATGTTGCCCGCGAGGATGTAGTACGGATCGCCGAGTCGCGCCGCGAGGCGCGTCACGAAATCGGGACGCTCGCGTGCGATCTCGTCGGCCGCGAGTGCGTAACAGATGGAGAGGCCTTCGCTACGATTCCCATCGGATCGCTCGCCTGGTGAGCCGCGAAACGCGCGAATCACGACGTCGGCGTCCGGATCGAGGAGCGCTTCGACGAGGGCGCGGTACACAGGCCCGACGCGGGACTTCTCGGCGTCGCTCACGTTCGCGCGGGGCGAACCCGACCATTCGGTCACGACCGATCCGGCGATCTCGACGAGGCGACCGATCGCGGCGAGTCGCACGCGCGCGTCGGCATCGGCCGCCCATGCCATCAGATCGGTCCATGGCGGCGCGACCGGAAGCGCGGCGACGAGCGCTGAGCGGAGCGCCGACGAACCATCGCGCAGGGCCGCATCGATCACCGTGCGATGCTCGTTCGCGTGACGCGCCACCGCGCTCGCCGCTACGCTCGCGATCGGGTCGGGTGCGTCTTCGAATCCGCCGAGATGGTCGCTGACCGAGATCCAGCCGGAGCCGGTGTCGAAGAGCCGTTCGACGAGTGCGCGCATCACCTCGACGTCGATCGCGGCGGGATCGAGAAGCGAGACGCACGCTGCGTGTCGCACTTCCTGGTTCGGGTCGCGGAGACGGTCGACGAGATCTGCCACGGGACGGTCCTCGATGTCGTGAGTTCGGGTGGCGGTCCGAAACGCCCCCCCGCGCTACGGCATCACGACGCCGCCGCGAACGCGGTACTGCCACACGCCCGGGATGGAAACGTTCGACGTACTGCAGAGCGAGAGAATGGCCGCCGTTCCCGAACCCGGCAGGCTCAACGAGCGCGCGCCGTCGCCCGCGTTGAATCCCGCTTGCGCCGGCGTTCCACCGAGGCCGCCCGTGCCGCCGCTGGCGTCGCCCGTGGTCCATTCGCAGCGCGCGTAGCGAAGTTCGACGTCGAAGTCGCCGGGGCTCACGTCGCTGCGCGCACGGATCACCACCTGGAAGGAATCGCGGTGGTCCGTGTGCATCGAGTAGTAACCGACGTCGAGCCACGTCGCGACGAACTGTCCGGACCGCAGGTCGTAATAGATCGCGTCGTCGCCGGGGATCGAGACATTGCCGCTGCGCGTGTCCACGTCGGCGAACCATGGCGCGATGATCGCTGTACCCGAGGCCTGCGGGAACGCGGCGGGCGTGAAGTCGTTGTTGCCCATCGCGCTGTTCGTGAAGTTCAGGTTGCCGTTGTTGTTCACGCAGAGCTGTCGATACGTCAC
>CBIHQZ010001513.1:0-1897 GCA_966212315.1 uncultured Myxococcales bacterium | reverse complement strand
ATTCGAGCGAATCGCGCTTGAGCTGCGTCTCACCGCCGTCGAACTCGTTGCCGGACATCGGTCGCTCACATCTATCACACACGGGACCGTCTCGACGCCGCGGTGGAGACGCGGTCGCGTTGTCACGCCGACCCGCGGCCCGTACCATCGACGCGATGCAGCCGCGCTACGTGCCGGTGCGATTCCTCGCCGCGGGCGGGATGGCCGAGGTGATCCTCGCGCGACAGGTCCTCGACGATGGCGTCGAACGGACCGTCGTCGTAAAGCAGGTCCTGCGTCACCTCGCGCGGGAACGCGAGTTCATCGACATGTTCGCGAGCGAGATGCGGCTCGCGGTGCTGCTGCGTCATCCGAACATCGTGCAGGTCCTCGACGCGGGCGAGAACGACGGCGTGCCCTTTCTCGCGATGGAGGCGCTCTTCGGCGCGGATCTGCGCACGGTGCTGCGCGAGTCGCTCAACCGCGGCATCCGCGCGCCGCTCGACGTGGCGCTCTCGATCTGCGCGGACGTTGCGCGCGGGCTGCACTACGCGCACACGCTGGTCGACGGCGCGGGCCGGGCGCTCGGTGTGGTGCACCGCGATATCTCGCCGCACAACATTTTCATCACGCGCGACGGCACCGCGAAGATCCTCGATTTCGGCATCGCAAAGAGCACCGCGCAGTTCGATGCGACCGCGACCGGCATCACGAAGGGGAAGGCCGGATACATGGCGCCCGAGCAGATTCGCGGCGGCACGCTCGACGCGAGGACCGATGTCTACGCGCTCGGTGTCGTGCTGTGGGAATCGATCGTGTGCCGTCGCTTGTGGAAGCGCGAGAGCGACATGGCATCGGCGATGGCGACGCTCGAGACCGATCCCGCTGCCCCCTCGGCGACGGTGCCGAACGTGCCACCCGAACTCGATGCACTCGTCCTCTCGATGCTTGCGCGCGATCCCGCGGCCCGGCCGATCAATGCTGCCGTCGTCGCGCACGCGCTCGACGCGATTCTCGCGAAGCGCGGATGCACTGCGCCGCGTGCGCCGGTTGTCGCGCTGTTGCGCGATCTGGTTCCCGAACAGACTGACGACTTCGATTCGTCGGCGACTGTCCCCGCGATCGGTGATTTCGGCGGGGGCGTCCCTGTCGACGAGGGCGCGTCGAACTCGCGGAATGCGCTGGGCGCGAGCCCCGTCACGCGACTCTCGGTCGAGATCGCGAACCCGTCACCGCCTCGGAAAGCGCGCAACTCGCTACTCGTCGCAATCGTCGCACTCGTCGGCATCGCCGCATTCGCATCGGCGATGTGGGTGACGAAAGCTTTCCATTCGACTGCGACGATCGCGCCGACCGTGACCGCAAGTCCCAGTACCGTTCGTGCTGCGGTGAGTTCGCAGAGCGTCACAGATGCTGCGTCTGCGATCGGGCCCGTAGCTCCACGCCAAATCCCTGACACTGGCGCGAACGTCGTCGCGCATCCGATCGCGCAGCCCGAACCGACGACCGCAGCGACGGCGACGGCATCGCACGACGATCACGCCATTCGACCTTCGTCACACGCGCGAACCACGCATCGGACGCGCATGCTCCCGGTCGGGGCGACGTTCCGCGAGTAGGCATCCTGGTTCGCGGCGAGCTTCGCGTGTAGCGTGAATCGATTGCCGGAGGGCCGATGTCGATCGCAACCACGCGACGGATGAGCACACGGTGGACGATGTCGACGGCCTTGCGCGCGTCGCTCGCGATGTTGCTCGTTGCGTTCGTCACGGCGTGCTCAGGGCCGAGCGGCACCACCGAAGGCGTGCTCGTCACGGTGCGAAGCACGTATGCACCGACCGACAGCGCCCGCATCGATCGCTACCAGTTGCGTGCATCACGACGCGATCCGATCACGCACCGATGGCGCCCGTTCTTC
>CBIHQZ010001512.1:0-1900 GCA_966212315.1 uncultured Myxococcales bacterium | reverse complement strand
TGTTCGAAGCGCCGTCGTTGTTCGAAGCGCCGTCGTTGTTCGAAGCGCCGTCGTTCTCCATGCCATCGAGGTTCGCAATCGAGTCCCCGTGCGTGACGTCACCTGGCGTCGAATCGCCCGCGCCATCTCTATGGCTACCGTCGATGCTCTGCACATCGCCCGCATCGGGTTCGAGCGTATTCACGCCCGAAACGATCGAGCGAAAACTGCAGCCTGTGACGACGAGCATTGAAACCAGACACAACGCTTTGAACGACGACTTCATGGTTCGCGACCTTCCTTGGACGAAGCGAGACACGGAGCGAGATGGACAATCCGGGCGCGCCGGCTACGGCGCTGCGACCGTTCCTGCAGGCGTGAACGAGGCATCGCTCGTCGCAGGGGTGGAGACCGCGAGCGAGGTCGCGGTGTTTGCTCGCGAGACTTCCAGATGCGGCGCGGGATGGACGCGCGGTCGCGTCACGGGGGCCGCGCGCGGACGCGCGGGGGCTGCATCGGGCGGCGCAGCGCTCGCGGTCGTCGAACGCGTGGTGCTCGCGACGAGCGCCGGGTTCGCGGGTTGTGCACTCGAACTCTGCGCCCGCGGTGCACTCGAGGCCGGCGAAGGCGTGTTGTTCGTCCCGGCAGGCGCGGCAGAAGCGGGATTCGCGGCCACCGCTGGCGGCGGTGCACTCGACGCACTGGCTGCATCGACGACATGGATCGTGGGATCCGCGATCAGGAACTCGACGCGTCGATTGCTCGCTCGCCCGGTGCGCGTGTCGTTCGCCGCGATCGGGCGAGTCTCACCGTACCCGTGCGCTTCGAGCCGCACCGGATCCATGCCGTGCGAAACGAGCCACGCGAACACGCTGCGCGAGCGTCGCTGCGAGAGATCCAGATTGCGTGCGTCGTCGCCGACGCTGTCGGTGTGCCCGTCGATCGCGAGACGACGGATCGAAGGGTTTGCATCGAGCGCGTAGAGAACGGCCTGCAGCACCGGGAAGCTTCGCGGCAGGATGCGGTCGCGATTCGTCGCGAAGAGAATCGGCCGCAAGATTCGCACGCGGCCGGCATCGACGACCACGAGCCCTGGACACCCATTGCGCCGCGCGTTCGGGTGCGGTGCGCCTGGCCGGTCGGGGCAATGATCGACACGATCGGGAACGTTGTCGCCGTCGCGATCGGCCTCGGGACATCCGAGTCGCTCTGGATCGGGATGCAGCCCGGCGGGGACGCTTCGACATTGATCGACGTGATTCAACGCGAGGTCCACGTCGTCGTCGCCGTCGGGGCATCCTGCGCGCTCGGGATCAGCGTGATCGCCCGCGGGTGTGGTCACGCACACATCGACGTCGTCGAAGACGAGATCGCCGTCGGTGTCGTGAAGCGGACACCCGATGCGCTGTGTGTCGGGATGATCGCCGCGCGGTTCGTCGATGCAGAGATCGTCGGCATCTGCGACGCCATCGGCGTCGCGATCGGGAGGAACCACGGCAATCGGCGTGGGCGGTGGCGGGGGTGGCGGCGGCGCATCGGGAACGCGCAAGGTCACACCCGCGCCGAGCGACCAGAACTGGGCATCGCTGCGAAAGTCGTTCGCCGCGGCGAACACGCGCCCGTATCGCGCACTCGGACCGAGCGCGAACCAGTTCGTGACGTTGAAGTCGTAGCCGAGCCCGACATCGAGCATGAAGCGATCGTTCGAACCGGTGCGAGCCCACCCGAGGTCCGTGTCGACCATCACGCGGCCGAATCGCCCCGTCGGTATCTGGAACCGTGGACCGGCGCCGACGAACACGACGCCGCCGTCAGTCAGATTCGACGTGAAGCCCCAGTAGCTGAACGAGGCCTGCACCGCGAGCCAATCGATAATGTCGAACCCGATGCGTCCCGACCCCTGGATCGCGGCATTGAATCC
>CBIHQZ010001511.1:0-1904 GCA_966212315.1 uncultured Myxococcales bacterium | reverse complement strand
GACATCGCGAGCCTCACGAAGGTGAGGCCTCGGAGGTGTTGCCGTGGCGTCAGCCGCCGGGTCCCCACGTCGCCTTCGCCACTGCGCTCACACTCCTCGTCGCATCCCTCGCGATCGGCTGCGAAGCCGAACGCTTCGCGTTGCGCCCCACCGTCACGCAGGAACACGACGACGTCCCCTTCCACCGCCGCCCCGCAACGCGTCCGCACGATCGCGTCAGCGACGCTGTCGATCTGGTGGCACTGCGCCCCGCGTCGACCGCGCTCTCGCTCGACTTCGGCGGCAACGCGCGCAACGTCAATGCACTCGAAGAAGTCCCCGACTCGACGTGGTTCACCAACCGCATCGTGAGCCCCGAACGCGCGGCCATCGGGCCCTGCCAGGGTGTTGCGATGCCCGTTGCGCCGTTCGCGGTGCTCGAACGCAAAGGCGAAGGAACCACCCCGGGAATTCTCGTCCGCGATGCCGCGGGTCGACACTGGCTGCTCAAGGTGGACACCCACGCGGGCGATCGCCCCGAGACGTCCACGGCCTCCGATGCGATCGGCACCCGGATCTACTGGACGCTCGGATACAACACGCCGTGCAACTACGTCATCGAGACGCCGCGCGCCGGAATCAGCCTCGATCCGCAGGCGTTCGAGCGCAACGACATCGGCCAGCATGTTCGCTTTCCGCGCGTCGATCTCGAATCGATTCTCGATCTCGCGGTACACGACGGACGCGGCAACATCCGGCTCAGCGCATCGTCGCTGCTGCGAGGCGACATCATCGGTCCGTGGTCGGGCATGGGCACGCGCGCGGACGATCCGAACGACGCAGTGCCGCACGAAGACCGCCGCGAGTTGCGCGGTGAACGCTGGCTCGCCGCGTGGCTCAATCACTGGGACGCGCGCGAGGTGAACACGCTCGACGTGTTCGAACGCGCCGGCGGCGATGGGGCTGGCGTGGTGCGCCACTACTTCGTCGACTGGGGCGACGCGATCGGCGGGCGCACCGTGCAGCGCGCGCGAGCGCAATCGCTCGGATGGCTCACGATGGTGACGGTGCCGATCGGCGAGCAGCCGTGGCGCGCGGCGCGAATCGATCCCGACGCCCCGAACCTCGGTTACTTCGGCGCGAGCCCCTTCGACCCGATGCGATGGCAAGCGATCTTCCCGCTCCCGCGCTTCGATCGCGCAGACGACGGCGACTTCGCATGGATGGCGCGTCGCATCGCGCGCATCGGCCACGAGCACATCGCCAACATCGTGACGCAGGGTCGCTTCACGCATCCGTACGTGTCGTCGCATCTCGTTGCGATCCTCGAAGCACGGCGGATGACGCTGCTGCGCACGGCGTTCGCGCGGCGTTCACCGCTCGCGGACTTCACCGTCGAAGACGGGCGGTTCTGCGCCGTGGATCTCGCCGTGCGCACCGGCGTGTCCGAAGAATCGGCGCTGCAGTTCGCGGCGACGGTTCGTGAAGGCACCGACACGCACGCGCAGGCATTGCCGGTCGATGCGCAGGGCGATCGCGTGTGCGTGGAGCTTCCTGCGGCCCACGTGGAAGACGTCCGCGATGGCGATCCGGCGCGCTACTTCGTGATCGAAGTCGTGCGCGACGATGCGCCCCACACGACGACACTGCGCGCGCATCTGTACGACCTCGGCGCGCAGCGCGGGTATCACCTCGCGGGGATCGAGCGATTGCCGGGGCGGTGAAGGGGAACGACCTCACCCCGGCTGCCGCCTGCCCCTCTCCCTCCGACGCCCGCTCGCGAATCGCGCGGACGCAGGGCGTCGTCGAAAGAGGGGCTCGAACGATGATGGCGTGGTCGGAGTTGTCGACGTGGTGCGTTCGGCGGGCAGGTTGCGTGGTGAGCGCAGCGTGTCGTGCGAACGTGGGCGGGCGTGCCGCGAGTT
>CBIHQZ010001510.1:0-1905 GCA_966212315.1 uncultured Myxococcales bacterium | reverse complement strand
CGCGCCCCACCCGACACCCCACCCC
The DNA here is from genome assembly GCA_966212315.1 of uncultured Myxococcales bacterium. Lineage (GTDB taxonomy): Bacteria > Myxococcota_A > Polyangia > Polyangiales > CBIHQZ01. The sequence continues at coordinate 1,880 of CBIHQZ010001510.1, read as the reverse complement.
CACCTCCTCCGCCCCCCCCCCCCCCCCCCGCCTGCGCGACGCCGCGACGCGGTGGCGTCGAGGGAGAGGGGCGCGCGGCAGCGGGGGTGAGGTTCGCGAGCGACGGGCGCGCGGCAGCGGGGGTGAGGTTCGCGAGCGAGAGGTCCGCGAGCGCGAGGTCGGGCCTGATCTAGTGATGCGCGGCGCGAGCGACCGCCGGGTCCTGCGGCGACGGCGTCACAGTGACATGGTGGTTGTATTCGATGAGGCCGTTCGAGTCCGCGTGACCGTTCGCCGCGCGACGCGTGAAGTTGCCGGTCACCGTGATCTGCGCGCCTTCGTAGAAGTCGACCGGCACCGGATGCGTGAGGCCCTGCGCTGCGAGCGCCGGATTCCCCTCGCCCACTGCGTGCCCCGATCGCGCAGCCGCACGTGCCCCGTCGACGTCCGACTGGAAGCCCGCGTAGCCCGTGACCATCATCTGCTTCTCGGGATCCTGCTCGTTCTGAGCGTCCGCGATGAACACATGCGGCTTCAGTTCGTCGCAGCGATCACGCTCGGTGCACACCCGCGGCGGACGCGTGTTCGGCACGTACGGGATGTAGACCTTCACGATCCATCCACGCACTGTCACCTGCTTCGACCAGTTGCGCGCGGCCGTATGGCGCACGCCGTAGATCGAATATGCACCGTCCGGGTACTGCACCGGATACGGCGGCGGCGGCAGCGTCGGCACGGCCGGGAGGTTCGCGTGCGGAGCCTGCGCGCCTTCCTCGACCACCACGGTGAGCTTGCTCTGTCCCTCGCAGCCGACTCCGAGCGCGACACCCACGCCCATCAAGAGACCTGCTGCGGCCATCACGGCGTACTTCATCTCGACCATGCCTCCCGAAGGCCCATTGAGGTCGCGAACCTACCAGCCTCGACCGTCGCGCGACAACAGCATTGCATCACGTTGCCGACGCCAACGCGGTTTGACACCACTCCCACGATTTCTATAGTTTCCCGCGCGCTCCCCTCGGGGCGCGGCAATTCGCTCGAACCCAATGTTGACGCACCGCGGCCGACGAATCCTCTTCGCACTCGTGTCCGAGTACATCGCGACCGGTGAGGCCGTCTCGTCGCAATCGCTCGTGCGCACGCAAGGACTCGAACTGTCGTCGGCGTCGATCCGCGCGGTGTTTCTCGAACTCGAAGGGCACGGTTTCGTCGCCAAGCCACACGCGAGTGCGGGTCGCATTCCGACCGAGAAGGGCCTGCGCGCGTTCGTCGACGCGCTCCTCGCGAGCACGCAATTGCCGGCGGAAGTACGCGAGCAGATCGAGATGCGCTTCGCGTCGATCGGGCCCGGACTCGATGCGGCGGTGAAGCACAGCGGGAAGGTCCTCGCGGATCTCACGGGTGCCGCCGCAGTGGTGATGACGGCGCCGTCGCAGAGCTGGACCCTCAAAGACCTGCGCTTCCTGTCGATCGCCGCGAACGACATTCTCGCGGTCATCGTGAGCACCGACGGCGGCGTGCAGAATCGCGTGCTGCGGGTCGAGAGTCCGATCAGTGCGAGCGATCTCGAGCGCTCGAACAACATGCTCCAGTCACTGCTCGGTGGACGCAATCTTCTCGAAGTGCGGCAGATCCTCGCCGAGCAACTCGAGACCGAACGCGTTCGTTTCGACTCTGCGATGTGCCTCGCCCTCACCCTCGGCGCGCGCGCGCTCGGTGAAGCCGATGCGCCGTCGAAAGACGTGTTCGTCGAAGGTCACGCGCAGCTCATCGGCCGACCCGAGTTCGCGGACATCGATCGCGCTCGTACGGCGTTGCGTACGCTCGAGGACAAAGAGCGCCTGGTGCAGTTGCTCGACCGCACCCTCGCCGCGCCCGGGCTGCAGGTGATGATCGGCGCC
>CBIHQZ010001509.1:0-1906 GCA_966212315.1 uncultured Myxococcales bacterium | reverse complement strand
CGTGACGATCGTTCGCGCACTCCGAGCGGCACTCGTCGCGCTGGCGTGTGCGTCCGCGTCGGGGTGCTCGCTCGACTTTCGCCGCTTCGCACCCGACGCGCATGCGCAGGACGCTGCCCTCGATCGCACCACGCCGGTCGATGCCGGCCGCGATGCGGAACACCCGGATCGCACGATGGTCGATGCGCCGGTGGATCTCGGCGTCGATGCCGTCGATGTCGTCGACGCGGTCGATGCGTACGACGCAACCGTCACACCGGATGCCACCGACGTCGCCCCGGTCGACGTCGGCACCGACACGCCCGCGCCCACCGACGTGACGACCGACGCGGGGTGCGGCGCGTTGTTGCAGGCGTGCTGCGGGACCTCGTGCAATGGCACGTACAATTGCGTCGGCGGTCGATGCCGGATCTGCGGCGGCCCCGGAGACAACTGCTGCAATGGCAGCGACTGCGCGGCGTCGCTCAACTGCGTGAGCGGGACATGCATGTCGACCGCATCGTGCGGGGCAATCGGTCAGCCGTGCTGCAGCGGAACGTGCAACGCGGGCGGCAATTGCGTGGGCAACCAGTGCGTCACGTGCGGCGGGAACGGCGGACCCTGTTGCGCTGGCAACGTCTGCGCAGCGGGGGAATCGTGCGATCAGACGTCGGGACGCTGCGCGGGATGCGGTCGTCTCGGCGAACTGTGTTGCGCGACGGGAACAGCTTGCAGCGCAGGCACGTGCACGCAGGTCGGCGGGGGAACGTATTCGTTCTGCACCGGCGGCACCGCCAATCGCGCCGGCGGCATGTGCACCACCGCGGGCTCCGCGTGTGCCGACGGATCGCTCTGCATGATCTGGGGTTTCTGCAGTTCGTGCGGGTACTACAACGAGCTGTGCTGCAACGGCACTGCATGCAACGGCGGGCTCTCGTGCTCGTCGCCCGTCTGCCACTAGCCGCTCAGGCGTCGATGACTGCGAGCGTTTCGAGAAGGCGAGCTTTCACCGCGAGCAGCCCGTCGCGGAGCGAAGACGATCGAGCGACTTCGGCATCGCGTTCTTCGTCGGGCTCGAATCCGCGCGCGCGCAGGTGCCGGCGAGCGCCGTCGATCGTGAAGCCCTGGTCGTAGAGCAGGTGCTTGATCATCGTGAGTCGCTCGACATCGCGTCGCGAGAAGATGCGTTGTCCGGTGCTGGACTTACGCGGGCGAAGACTCTTGAACTCGCCCTCCCAGAAGCGAAGCACGTGCGGCTTCACCTCGAGCAGGCGGGCGACTTCGCCGATGCGGAGATACATCTTCAGCGGTTGCTGGACGACGGTGCTCATCGCGGTAGACAGAACATACCGCGGGGAGAGCTCGAATGCGAGCTCCAATGCGATGGAGTGGCGGAATCAGGTCGCGGGGGGCGCGCCGGAGCCTTCGCCGCCTGGTTCGCCGCCGCCTTCGCCGTCGGTGTTGATCAAGCTCTTGAGCACGGGCGACGGCTTGAAACGGACGACGCGGCGCGGGCTGAGCACGATGCGCTCCCGGGTCCGCGGATTGAGTCCCGGGCGTTCCTTCTTGTCGCGCACGACGAAGTTCCCGAAACCGGAGATCTTGATCTTGTGACCCGATGCCAGGGTCTCTTTCATCGTCTCGAAGATCGCCTCGACCAGATCGGAGGCTTCCTTCTTGGAAAACCCACCGACCTTCTCGTAGACGGCCTCGATGATTTCGGCTTTCGTCATGACGACCTCGTGATCGTTGATCCAAGCACAGAGGATAAGCGGGCGCAACGTCCCGCTTTTTGGAGGGGGTGTGGGCTTGGTGACGGTTATCGCTGCTTCGCGCCGAATCGAGCGGTGGCAGCGGCGACGGCGGCTTTGAGCCACGCGTCGACTTCGTCGTCGGTCAGGGTGCGTTCGTCCGAGCAGAACCACAG
>CBIHQZ010001508.1:0-1908 GCA_966212315.1 uncultured Myxococcales bacterium | reverse complement strand
CACGTCGCGACGTGCCGGAGCGAAGGGCGCTTGCACATCGCACTCGCTGGGCGCCACACGACGCGCCGCCACAACGCCATGGGGTCACAGATCCCTGCAGTCACTCAGGCGCGTCACGACGCGCCGCCACAACTCCATGGCCAACAACTCCGTGCCCCACACCTCCATGGCCCACAACGCACAGCGGCACGATGTGACGCGCTGAAACGCTCTACACGCCGTGGCCGCGAAATCCGATGCGGTGCGTGCGCGGCGCGCCCTTCCACGCGACGGTCGCTTCCATCGCGTCGCCGGTCGCCCGCACGAAAGCCGCGGCATCGTTGTCGACCGGGATCGTGTCGGCGTGGTCGAACCCTCGCATCGTGAGCCACATGATCTCGACCATCGACGGCGCGTCTCCCTGCGCGGGTACCTGTCCGTGCATCGCGAGCACGCGTCCCTCGTGGAGCAACTCGAACCCCAGGGTCTTGTAGTGGCGCGCGGTGAATTCTGCCGGCGACGGGAAGCCTTCGCCCACGTCGCGAAGGCTCGGCAGATGCTGATGGAGATACTTCACGAGCAAGTCGTACGTCGGCTCGCGCATCGTCGGCAGCTTGCGTGGCGGTGCGATCGCCGGGAGCGCATCGACCGCCGCGGTCGCGAGTTCGACGTGCACGTGGAAGCGATACGCGAGCGAGCCGTTCTCGATCTCCGCGTCGCTGAGATGTTTGAGAAGCCAGTGGAACGCGGGGATCGCGCCAGTGGTGCGAGTCTCGCTGCCGTGGACGACCTTGCGGGCCGCGAGTGATTCCCACATCGGCCGTCGCAGCAACCACTCGCCGCCGTACGCACGAACGATCACTTCTCCGACATACGCCGCGCCGTGGACCACTGCGTTGAAGAACGTGTTCGACGGATCGGACGGATCGCTGTCGCGTAACCATGCGTCGCGCCGTGATCGATCGAGTGCTCGCGAGAAGACGCCGATGCCCGCCGCGTCCCACGTGAGTTCCGCGCCGAGAAGCTTGGGGGCCTGTGCCACGAACAGCTCGGCAGCTTCGACCCATTGGGCCAGCAGGGCCGGATTGCGGCCGGGATTCGCGTCGCGCGTGAGCACGGCATTTGGGTCGCTGCGGACATCCGGGGGGTAATGCGGCCAGAAAAAGCGCGCGAAGAGCGCATCCGCCGTGACATCGGTCAACACGCGCGAGAGGTAGCACGCTGCGCACTGCCGGTGGCAACGACGACGGTTTTCCGGCACATTGCAGCAGTCGATGGCACTTCCGACGCTCCCTTTCGCCAGCACCGCGAGACTCGTGCTGCGACCGCTCGTGCCGCGCGATTCGCGCGAATTGCTCGATGTGGTGGTCTCGTCGCGCCGCGAACTCGGGCAATTCATGAGCTGGCCGCGCGAAATGGTGTCGATCGAGCAATCGCGTCGCTTCGTCTCGATCGGGCGCGAGGGCTGGATGGCGGATCGCACAGCGCGGTTCGGGCTGTTCGAGCGCGAGGGCGGCCTGCTCGCCGGGAGCATCGAACTCGACGGAATCGACCTGCGCCGGAGTCAGGCCGAACTCGGATACTGGATCCGCTCGGATCGCTCCCGGCGCGGATACGCCACCGAAGCGGGGCGCGCGATTCTTCTCTACGCGTATCAGACCCTCGGGTTGCACAAGGTTCGCGCCGACGTCGCGGTCGGCAATCACGGTTCTGCGCGCGTGCTCGAAAAACTCGGGTTCGCCCGCGAAGGAACGCTGCGCGAGGACCGACCGATCGGCGGTGAGTTCCACGATCACTGGCGCTTCGGCCTGCTCGCTCGTGAATTCAACGAACGCTACGGATTGCCGTCCGCGCAGGGATCTTCTGCCGCATCGAGGTGGTGACGGTCGCGTTCTTTCCGCGGCCGGCGCGTAGGGCACGCGTGGTCAA
>CBIHQZ010001507.1:0-1909 GCA_966212315.1 uncultured Myxococcales bacterium | reverse complement strand
GAAGCGTTCGATCTGATGCACTCGGGCGAGTCGATCCGCACCGTGGTGGAGTTCGCGTGAGCGGCGCGAAGATCACCACCCGCAGCGAGCAGCACGCGTTCGGCGGCGTGCAGGGGTTCTACGAACACGCGAGCGAGGCGTGCGCGGGGCCGATGCGATTCGCGGTGTATCTCCCGCCCGCGGCCAAGAAACAGCGCGTGCCGGTGGTGACGTTTCTCGCGGGGCTCACGTGCACCGAGGAGACCTTCGTGATCAAGGCCGGCGCCCAACGCGTCGCGTCCGAACTCGGCATCGCGATCGTCACGTGCGACACGAGCCCGCGTGCGGCGCGCTTTCCGGGCGACGACGCGGCGTGGGACTTCGGACAGGGCGCGGGCTTCTACCTCGATGCGACCGAGGCTCCGTGGTCCGCGGCGTATCGCATGGAGACGTACGTGACGAAGGAGCTGCGCACGCTCGTCGAAGGGTGTTTTCCGATCGAACGCGACCGACACGGCATCTTCGGTCACTCGATGGGCGGACACGGCGCGATCACGCTCGCGCTACGTCATCCGGGTGCGTATCGAAGCGTGTCGGCGTTCGCGCCGATCGTCGCGCCGTGCGAGGTGCCGTGGGGGCAGAAGGCATTTGCCGGGTATCTCGGCGCCGATCGCGCGAAGTGGGCCGAGCACGATGCGACGCGCCTCGTCGAACGCGCGGGGTTTCCCGGAACGATCGTCATCGACCAGGGGAGCCGCGACAAGTTTCTCGAGGAGCAACTGCAACCCGAACGCTTCGTCGAAGCCTGCAATCGCGCCGGGCAACCGATCGAGTTGCGCATGCACGACGGCTACGACCACAGCTATTACTTCATCGCGACGTTCGTCGAAGCGCACCTGCGACACCACGCGCGTGCGCTTCTCGCGTAGCGCTCGCCGCGATGCGCTCGGTCGAGTGCGACACACGCCCCACATCCAAATCCTCGCGAGCGACGTAACGCATCCACGCCATTCGCTCACCCGTCGCTGCCGTAGACCGCACTCAGCGACCGTGTTACGAACCGCCGAATCGTGCCACGCGCATCCCTCCTCGCATTCGGCGTCGTCACGAGCCTCAGCGCGTCGGCGTGGGGACAGTCGACGTCATCGTCCGCGCCGCCTGCGGAAGAACCCGCGCCGGTGCTCACCGTGCGCGCGCAGGCGCCGGCTCGTTCCGCGAGCGATGTCACGATCGACACCCGTGACGTGCGAAACGTTCCGCGCACCAGCGCCGCCGAGCTACTGACCGCCGCGCCGGGATTCTTTCTTTCGCAGCACGGTGGCGAAGGAAAGGCGTACCAGTTCTTCCTTCGCGGGTTCGACGCCGAGCACGGTCAGGACATCGAGTTCAACGTCGCCGGCCTGCCGGTGAACGAACCGTCCGACGTGCATGGCCAGGGCTACGCGGATCTGAACTTCATCCCGCCCGAAGTCGTCGATCGCGTGCGCGTGCTGTCCGGGCCGTTCGACCCGCGCCAGGGCGACTTCGCGGTCGCCGGAAGTGCGCGATTCGATCTCGGTGTGGTCGAGCGCGGCGCACGCGTGAGTGCGACGTACGGGATGTTCAACACGGCTCGCGTGCTCGCCATCCTCGCGCCACGCAATCAAGCGCGCGAAACCTTCATCGCGGGCGATCTCGCTCGCAGCGATGGCTTCGGCGAGAACCGCGCCTGGTCGCGCGCCTCGCTCGTCGGTCAATGGCTCGTCGACCTCGGTGGAGGCACGACGCTCCGTGCTTTCGCGAGTTCGTACGCGGGTCGATGGGACTCCGCCGGCGTGGTGCGCGAGCCCGACTTCGATGCCGGCCGGCAGGGCTTCTTCGACACGAACGATCCGCATCAGGGCGGATTCAGTTCGCGTCATGCGGTGCTCGCCGAACTCAACGCAGTGTG
>CBIHQZ010001506.1:0-1909 GCA_966212315.1 uncultured Myxococcales bacterium | reverse complement strand
GCGTAGGCGGGATGGCACGTCCAGCACTGCGCGACCGCGTGATACACGTGCGCACCGCGCTCACGCGCATCGTGTTCGCGCGCGAGCCACGGGTCGGGCGGCACCGTGATCGGCGTCCCCGCGCGTCCGTCACGCCATCGCGGCGAGAGGGTCTTCAGGTACTGCACCACCGCGACGACGTCTTCGTCCGGAAGATCCCACCCACGCATCGGCGTCCCGTGCAGGCCGCTGCGCACCGTGCGCGCGAGGTCTGCGTCGGTCGGGAGCTGACCGCTCGGTACGCTCGCAAACTTCACGATGCCGCGCCGGAAATCGCGCGGCGCAGGCTGCATGCCGATGCCCATCGGACCGCGGCCGTCGCCGTTGTCGCCGTGACACGAGCGGCAGTAGGTGCCGTACACGTTCCATCCGTTGCGAAGCGTTGCGTAGGGAACGCGCTGCCCTCCGAGCACCAGTCCCTCGCTCGGAAACCGGCGCTTGCAGGTGGCGAGCGCGAGCATCGCGACGAGTGCGAGAACGAGCGATCGCGCGCGCATCACACCCACCACAACGCTCCGACGATGACGAGCCACACGAGTGATGTATGCGGTGCCAGGACGCGCGTGGTGGCTCGCGGTGCCGTTCCCGCACGCCAGTCGGAGGCACAAGCGACGGCGGTCGCGAGTGCGTGCGCGGCGTGCCATGCGAGCAGCGCCGAGGTGATGACATCGAACGAGTCGCGTCCGATGCGATGAAACGCGAGGTGCCCGCCGATCGCGGCCACCGCGGCACTCGCCATCGACGCGACCGTCGCGAGCAGCAACGAAGCACGCCGCGATTCGGCACTCGTGAGCGCCACGCTCCCCACCACTTGCGCAACAGTGATCAGCACCGCGATCGCGATCGCAGGGCGCGCGTGGGCCGGCATCCCCACGCTCGATCGTGCGCGCAGCACCACCTGTGCGAACAAGAGCGAGGCCGCGAACATGGTCGAACCCGCGAGCGCGAAGGCCACACCGATCGCGCGTTCGCGTCGCTGCTCACGATCGTCGGGCGAACCGTTCGTCACGACTCGATCCTCGGCAGCGCTTCGTCGTGCTGCATCGCGAAGTCACGCGCGCCCGTCAGCGAGGGATGGCTGTACTCGTGCGGGCCGTTCTGCACTGCGGGAATCGCATCGAGGTCGTCGCGCCATTCGAGCGTCGCCGCGTCCCACGGGTTCGCCGGAGCCTTCGCACCGCGAAAGAGCGACCACACGAAGTTCGCGATGAAGAGGAACTGCACCGCGAAGAGCGTGAATGCCGCGTGGCTGATCTCTTTGTTCATCGCGAGATGCGCGCGCACGTACGAGTAGCCCGACGGATCGTAGAGTCGCCGCAACATCCCGCCCGCACCGACGACGAGCATCCCGCCGAAGGTCGCGCACATGAGCGCGAGCGTGAGCAGCGCGTGCCATCGCGCGATGCGTTCGTTCATCAATCGACCGAACGTCGCCGGGAACCAGTAGTGGATCGCGGCGAAGCCACCGAACAGCACTGCGGCGGCCATGACGAAGTGGAAATGCCCGACGACGAAGAACGTATCGTGCAGATACGTGTCGGTGGTGACGGTGCCGAGAAACATCCCGGTGAGTCCACCGATCGCGAACACCACCACGACGCAGAGCGCATAGACCATCGGCGCACGGAAGCGGATCGAGCCCTGCCAGAGCGTGCCGAGCCAGTTGAGAAAGAACACCGCGCTCGGTACCGACACGAGCAGCGTGAGCGTCATGAACGCGCGCGCGAGCGCAGGGCTCAGTCCCGTGGTGAAGAGATGATGTCCGTAGACCAGCCCCGAGAGCACGGTCACGCCGATCATCGCGAGTACCGTCGAGCGATAGCCGTACGCGGGCTTGCGCGCGAACACGCTGAGCAGGTCACCGACGACG
>CBIHQZ010001505.1:0-1913 GCA_966212315.1 uncultured Myxococcales bacterium | reverse complement strand
TTCCGACGCGAAGGTCCATTCGTATCCGCGGCTGTTCGGCCCGGCGAAGAACTGAATGCGCGAGAGCACGGTGGCCGGGTTCACGCCGAAGAGCCGGAGGACGGCTTCGAGCGCGGGGCGCAGCATCACCATCACCCCTTGATCCATCGACGCACGCACGACTCGCCGCAGTTCGTCTTCACCCCGGCGCGCGAGGACCGCGGCATACACCTCGTTGAGCACCGATGCGTCGAGCCAGGCGTTCGGACCGGGCAGGTCGTCGAGCACCGCGCGCGTCGCAGGGGTCACGTGTTCGCTCACCGCGCCGAGCAATCCATCGCGCCGCAGCACCGCCACGAGCCCGCGAAGATTGAACGCTTTGACTTGTGAACGCGACACGCTGTGCGACCCCGCGCGATGGTAGCGACAGTCGGCCGCGAAACCCAGGTCGATGAACATCGCGCGCGCGAGGCGGTCTACACTCGCGGCGCGCGGGGGCTACGTCCCGACGCGGAACCTTAGCCGACGAGGAGAGCACATGAGCGAGGCCGACAAGAATCCGCAGATCTCCGCGCAACCGAGTCAGTACCCGCCGCCGCAAGTCGGCGACCGCTCCGCGGGCGATGCGTGCACGATGATCCTGCTCGGAGCGACCGGCGACCTCGCGCGCAAGAAGCTCATCGCGTGCATCTACGACCTCGCGTTCAAGAATCTCCTGTCCGAGCAATTCCTCCTCGTCGGCGTCGATCGCGAACCGATGGACGACGGGGCGTTCCGCGAACTGATGCGCCAGTCGGTGCAAGCGAGCGACGAGCACAACGGCTTCGTCGAGTCGGTGTGGGACCGATTGGCGTCGCGAACATTCTACGTGGGCGGCGATCTCACCGCGCCCGAAGCGTATGCCTCGGTCAAGCAACGACTCGAGCAACTCGAAGCGCCGATCCCGCGCGAACTCCGCAATCGCCTGTTCTATCTCTCGGTTCCGCCGGTGATCTTCGAGCCGATCGTGAAGCACCTGTCGGGCAGCGGCCTCGCGCCGAAGATCCTGCACGCCGGCGACCGCCCGTGGTGCCGCGTGATCATCGAGAAGCCGTTCGGCACCAGTCTCTCGACGGCGACCAATCTCAGCGAACTCGTGCTCGGCGCGCTGCGTGAGCATCAGGTCTACCGCATCGATCACTACCTCGGAAAAGAGACGGTGCAGAACATCCTCGTGTTCCGTTCGGCGAACGCGATCTTCGAACCGCTCTGGAATCGTCAGCACATCTCGCACGTGCAGATCACCGCCTCGGAGACGGTGGGCATCGAGCAGCGCGGCAAGTACTACGACCGTGCGGGCGTCGTGCGCGACATGTTCCAGAACCATCTGCTCCAGCTCCTCGCGCTCACGGCGATGGAGCTGCCGATGACGATGAACGCCGACGCGGTGCGCGACGAGAAGGTGAAAGCGCTGCGAGGGATCAAGACGCTCTCGAAGAACCCGGCCGATGCCGCGGTGCGCGGGCAATATGTCGGCGGCACCGTAGGAGGCAAACACGCGGCGGCTTATCGCGAAGAACAGTTCGTCGCGCCCGATTCGAACACGCCGACGTTCGCTGCGATGCGGCTGTTCATCGACAACGGACGGTGGCGTGGCGTGCCGTTCTATCTCCGTTCCGGCAAGCGACTCGCGAAGCGCGTGAGCGAGATCGCGGTGCACTTCAAGACACCGCCGTATCTCATCGAAGGGCTGTGCGGACCGACTCCGCGCGATCCGGTCGCAGCGAACTGTCTCGTGCTGCGCGTGCAACCGAACGACGGCGTCACGCTGCGTTTCGAAGCGAAGATTCCCGGCGCGGCGCTGGCGCTGACACCCGAGATCGAAGTCGCGTCGGTCGATATGGACTTCACGTACTCGAGTGCGTTCGGCGCGCAGGTGCATCCCGCATACGAGA
>CBIHQZ010001504.1:0-1915 GCA_966212315.1 uncultured Myxococcales bacterium | reverse complement strand
GTCGCCGCTCGCGTCGTCGCCTACCTCGGTGTCCGCTTCGCCGAGCCAGCGATGAAGGGTTCTGCGATCGATGCCGAGCAACCGCGCGGCCTTCTTCTTGTTGCCGCCGGTCTCCGCGAGCATCCGCTTCGCGAACGCGAGCAGCATCTCGTGCGCGGTCCATTGCTGTTCCACCGCGCGCGCGAGGAAGTCTTCTTCCCGCGGTTCGCGCAACGCCTCCGGCAACTCGTCGGTCGTGACCAGATCGCCGTTCGCGAGCACGACGGCGCGCTCGATGGTGTTCTGCAATTCGCGGATGTTGCCCGGCCACGCGTACGACACGAGCAGCTTCTCGGCGGTGCCCGAAAGGCCCTTCACGGACCGTCCGACCTTGGCGTTCGCGGCACGCAGGAAGTGCTCCGCGAGCGGCAGGATGTCCTCGGTGCGGTCCACGAGCGGCGGCAGCGTGAGTTCGAGCACGCACAGTCGGTAGTAGAGATCTTCTCGGAACGTGCGATCGACGATGGCGCGTTTGAGATCGCGATTCGTCGCGGCGATGAGCCGGACGTCGACCACGTCGGTGCGGGTCGCGCCGACCGGGCGCACTTCGCGCTCTTGCAACGCGCGCAACAGTTTCACCTGCAGCGCGGTGGGCAGTTCACCGATCTCGTCGAGGAACAATGTCCCGCCATCGGCTTCCTGGAAGAGGCCCTGCTTGTCGGCGACCGCGCCCGTGAACGCTCCGCGCCGATGGCCGAACAATTCGCTCTCGAGCAGAGCATCCGGGATGGCGCCGCAGTTCACCGCGACGAATGGACGATCGCGTCGCTGCGAACATCGATGGATGGCCCGCGCGAACACTTCCTTCCCCACGCCGCTCGGACCCGTGACGAGGACGGTGCTCGGACTGTCGGCGACCCGCCGTGCGAGCGCGATCCGTTCCCGCATGACGGCGCTGTTGCCGATGACTTCCTCGAATCCGACGCGGTCGCCCTCGTGGCGCAGCCGCGCGATCTCGACGCGCAGTTCGCGTTCGCGCAGGCACTTGTCGACCGCGAGAAGCAACGCATCAGGCTCGAACGGCTTGGTCACGTAATCTGCCGCGCCCGCCCGGACTGCCTGCACCGCGGTCTCGATCGATCCGTACGCGGTGACGGCGAGTACCGCGATGCGCGGGTCGTAACGCTTCGTCCATTGGATCAACTCGATCCCCGACATCTTCGGCATTCGCAGGTCGGTGACCACGAGATCGTAGGACTCGGCTTCGAGCCGCCGCACCGCGTCGTGCGGGTTCGACACGCAATCCACCACGTGCTTCGCGTCGAGGAGAATCTCCGCCATGAAGCCTGCGAGACGTTCGTCGTCGTCGACCACCAGGACCCTGGCGCTCGGAGCCGCTCGCTTCATGTCACGCTCGTTCTCGCATCGGACATCTCATACCTCGGGAAGTGAGACGCGGAAGAGCGCCCCGCCGTCGGGTTCGGCGCTCGCAACGATCGTGCCGCCAAGTCGACGGACGATCTCGTCGCAGATCGCGAGGCCGAGCCCGGTTCCTTCGGTCGGTTCCTTCGTCGTGTAGAACGCCTCGAAGACGCGCTCGCGGGCCTCGACCGGAATCCCGGGACCCGCGTCGGCCACGCTCAGTTCGGCGATCGTCTCGCCCGCATCGCCGACGACTCGCCGCACGCGGATCGCGAGGCGCCCGCCGTCGGGCTGCGCCTGGATCGCGTTCATGCAGAGGTTCAACAGCACCTGCTCGACCTCGGTTCGCACCGCGTTCACGCACACGTCCGACTCGGCTTCGAGCGTCGCGCGGACGTGACTGCGCTCGCATTCGCTCTCGAGAAAACGCAGCGTCGCCTTCGCTACGACCGCGAGGTCGACGCGCGTGGCCGGGCCGCGCACGCGTCGCGCTTGACCGAGCAATCGTTCGACC
>CBIHQZ010001503.1:0-1915 GCA_966212315.1 uncultured Myxococcales bacterium | reverse complement strand
CGCGCCTCGATCTGGGCTGGCGCGGCAGTCTGGCTCGTCATGGCGACGACCTATGTCCACGGCGCCGGCCCGGGACCCTATCGGATCGCCGGATTCGCATTCGGGCCGAAGTACCTGTTTCTCGCGGCCGCAATCGTCAACGCTGCCGTGTCGTCCGCCGCGATGGTGTTCGGGTTACGCCCCGCGCTCGCACGCGCGCGTTCGAACGCGGACTTCGCGGCGGTCGTCAGCATGACGGCGTTCTCCGCCGGCGTGACGCTCCGCCTCGCACTTCCGGCGGTTCCCGGACTGACCATCGGGTGGGAGTACGTCGCGGCGTTCTTGATGGCGGTCTACATCACCGTGGGCGGCGTTCAGACCGCGGCGCTGGCGGCCGGGCCGCTGAAGGCCATCTCACCGACGATCCAGCGATCGCTGCAGCGACTGCGGCGCGAACTCGCGCTCTCCGAGATGGCGCGCGCGCTCGGTCGCACCCGCGCGCGTCTCGACAGCATCGCGACGCCGTGGGCCGCGCGGTACGTCGCGCTTCATCGTCTCGGCGAACAGGATCGTGCCGCGCTTGGCGCACTTGCCGAGCAATCCCCGCGCGTGGCGGACGCAGCGGAGAAAGCCGCGGTGATGCTCGAAGTGCTCGATCCCGCGGATCGCGCGGCGACCATCGCATTGATGCAGCGCGGGGTCTCCGAGATCGCGATGCTCGCGGGCGAGCGCGACGAGTCCGTGACGTGGGATCGGTTTCTCTCGGCGAGTGGCGCGAACGGACGCGATGCGTTTCGTGCGCCGTTCGCGGCCGCGTGTCTGGCGGCGTTCGACGGGCTCGCTCCGCGCGATGCGACGCGCGCGGTGCAAGTCGTCGAGCGCGCGGCCGAGTCGATGCCGGCGGAGACGACGGTGTCGTCCGGCGCGCGCGTCGCGTCGAGCTGAACTCGCGGCCCGTAGACGGCATCGTCGCGGCGGCGATACCCTGTCCGTGATGATCCACTCGCAATCGGTTCTTCGTCGCGCTTTGCGCCCGCTGCTCGCCCTTCTCGCCGTGTCGATGGCCGCGTGCGGCACGCCGACCGGTTCGGAGCAGGGCCCCTGCTTTCCCAACAGCACCTGCAACGCGGGGCTGAGCTGCATCTCGAACCTCTGCGTTCGCGACACGACCGGCGACACGACGTCGACGGATGCGACCGACACGCCGCGCGCCGACATCGCGAGCGACATTGCGACCGCGGACACCGCGGAAGACACGTCGACGACCGACACGACGACGGAAGACACCGCCCCCGCGATGGACGTCACGAGCACCGACGTGCCGATGGCCCAGGACGTCATGTGCACCGGCACGCACCCGCTGCTCGATGCCGGCGCGCGCTTCTGCGCGGCGACAGATTGCTACTGCCCGCCGCAAGGCGCGGGCATGGGCGACACGTGTTACCCGCAGGCGATCGCGCGGAGCTGTTGCGGCAGCGGCGTCGTGTGTCCGGGAGACGACGCGGGTGTCGCCGACGCGGCGGTGTGCATGGGCACCCATCCGTTGCTCGACGCCGGCGCGCGCTTCTGCGGACCGGGTGTGTGCTACTGCCCGCCGGCCGCGGGTGGATCCGGCGAAGCGTGCTACCCGATGGCCGTCGCGAGCACCTGCTGCCCGCGCGCGGTGACCTGCTACTAGCCCCCCACGATCGCAGACCTCTCCCCCTCACTGTCACCGCCGACTCGCGTTTCACGGGAAGAGCGACAGCGATTCCCTCGGCGTGCCCGCGCTCGTCCGCGTGCACGTGCTCGCATCGCAAGTGAGCGACTGCGTGTCGCAGCGGCCGCCGAGGACCTGCGCGAAGAAGCGCGCGCCGGTTTCGTCCATTCGCGACGGACGGCACGCCGGCGACACCTGACCGCATCGATCGCCGTAAACCTCGTCGAGATCGTGGAC
>CBIHQZ010001502.1:0-1921 GCA_966212315.1 uncultured Myxococcales bacterium | reverse complement strand
AGGAGCGTCACGACGCCGAGCACGATCATCGGCACGCCGAAGAAGTGCGTCGCGATGTTGCGACGGTCACGATGGTAGGCGGCGTAGTTGGAGAGCTGATCGGTGATGGTCTTCATGGCGCGTTCTCGCTTTCGAGTGAATCCAGCATAGCCAACGGCGCGCCCGGGATTGTCGCCGGGCCGACACTCTGCCCACAATTCCCGCCGAGGCGCGATGGACCCGCGAAATGCCGCACGCTACGAGGGGTTGCTCCGCACCGGGCGTTGGTTCGACGGCCTGCCCGACGCGTTGCGCCAGGCGATCTTGCGAGTGGCCCGGGTGCGAACGCTGGAAGCCGGCGAGCGATTGTTCTCGCGCGGCGATGCGCTCACGGGGCTCTACGCGATCGTGGAAGGCAGCGTGCGCATCACGGGCGTGACTGCCGCCGGGAAAGAAGCGCTACTCACGCTCGCCGAGCCGCCGAGCTGGATCGGTGAGATCGCGGTCTTCGATCGCGCGCCACGCACGCACGATGCGATTGCCGAGGTGAAGTCGGTGCTCGTGCACGTGCCGCAAGACGATCTCGATGCGATCCTCGCCGCGGAGCCGCGCTACTGGCGCGACCTCGGGCTGCTGGTCACCGCGAAACTGCGACTGCTCTTCACCATGGTCGAAGACATCGCCGCCCTGCCGCTCGCAGTGCGCCTCGCGCGACGGTTGCTCTTGATGGCGGGCTCGTACGGCGAGTTCCACGACCGCACCCGGCGCGTGGTCGACGTGCGGCAGGAGCAGCTCGCCATGATGCTCACCACCTCGCGACAGACCATGAACGCGCTGCTCAAGGAGTTCGCGTCGCAAGGGATGATCCGCGTGTCGTACGGGCAGATCGAGATTCTCGACTTCGATCGCCTACGCGCCGCGGCAGCCGCCGACTGAACTCGCGTCATGACAGCATGCTGTCACCGCGCGAACTGTCGCTGATGAGGTTCTCTCACGGCCGGTATATCGTGGGGGCCATGCGACCCTCGACCCGGCTCACGTTCGCTGCATCGATCCTCGCATTCGCCTGCGCGTGCGGCACGACCGCGATGAACCACGGCGACGCAACGACGGACGGCAGCGATGCGACCCGTGACGGCGCGGACGCAGCGTCTGCCGATACCGTCGGCATCGACGCGACGGACACCTCATCGAGCATCGATGCGGACCCTGGCACCGACGTAACGTCTTCGATGGATGCGGATATGGATGCCGGCGTCGATGTTGCGCGCGACGTGTTCGTCCCGGATGCAGCGCTCCCCGACGGCGGATGGCGCAGTCGATACTTCCCCGCGAACTGGCAGCCGGTCCATGCCGGCGGCGCACCCGACTCGCAGGGCCGATTCCTCCCCGATTTCTCGTATGCGGGTTACCACCGCGGCGAACAGCATCCGCCGTATGGACGCGCCGCGGTCACGCAGACCGTCGACGTCGCACTCGGCAACGGCACCACCGATGCGACCGCGGGCATCCAGGCACGCGTCAATGCGGCATGTTCTGCCGGCGGTGGCGTGGTGCGCATTCCCGCGGGCACGTATCGCGTGCGTCTTCCGACCGCGACGGCGACCGAAGCGATTCGCATCGCATGCAGTCACGTGGTGCTTCGCGGCGACGGTCCGACGCGCACGCGAATCCTCTTCGACGATGCGACACGCGCACGCTCCAAGTCGGTCATCGCGGTGCGTTCGAGCGGCGCGATCGTCGACGGCACCGGGACGACGACGTATCGACTCACCGCGGACCTCACGCTTCCCACGCAGACACTCACCCTCGCATCGACCACCGGGCTGAGCGCCGGCGCATGGGTCATGGTGCGCAACGACGTGACCGACGGCTTTCGTGCCGAACACCGGATGGATCCGGCGACATCGGGACAAGCGGCCCTGTGGCTGCCGACCAACGG
>CBIHQZ010001501.1:0-1923 GCA_966212315.1 uncultured Myxococcales bacterium | reverse complement strand
CTCGACGCCGCCGCGACGCGCAGTTCGACGACTTCGTCGGCGGGCCGCGCACCGCCCTCGCGATGGCGCGAGCAGCCCGCGGCACTGAGCGCGAACGCGAGCGTGACAATCGTTGCGAGGGCTTCGGCGCGCACGTCGATCGCCGGAATACCACGCTCGTTCCGCACGAAGAAGCCGACGGCCGCCCCGCTCCGCGTCGCATCTTTGCGCGACCTCCGCCGGCGAACCCGCGTATCGTCCGCCGCCGGAGGTTGACCGATGTCCGCACGTACCATCCTTGCCGCGCTCGCCATGCTCACCGCCGCAGCTTGTGGCGCGCCGCCTTCGTTCTCGACCGAGATCCAGCCGATCTTCAATCGCTCCTGCGCTATCGGCGGCAGCACGTGCCACGGCGCCACCGGAACCGGCGCGGGGCTTCGTCTCGATAGCGCGAACGCCTACGCGAACATCGTCGGCGTCACCTCGTTCGAGATTCCGATGCCGCTCGTGACAGCGGGCAATCCCGACTCGAGCTTCCTCCTCCACAAGGTCCGCGGCTCCATGTACACGGAGATCCCGGCGTGTTCTTCGGCGAGCCAGAACTGCGGCGTCGTCATGCCGATGGTCGGCGGCATCATGTTGTCCGCGGATGAAATCGACCTGATCCGCCGCTGGATCGCCGCCGGCGCACCCAACAACTGATCCGACCCGCGCAGCGCCGCGAGCGTCGCCTCCCTCCGCGCATCTCACTTTCGCCACCGTGCGCACCACCGTTCTCGACACTCCGCCCGTGCCACGCGTCGTCGATGCATCCGTGTTCGATGCGTTCGCGTGGAACCAGAGCACAGTGCTCGAATGGCGCACGCCCCACGACGGCATCGAGATCAACGCACTCGATCCCGATCTGCCGCTCCGCATGGCGTTCGTCCTCCGCGAACCATGGTCCGCCGTGCCCACCGAACTCGCGCGCCTGCTTGTGGGCCGCAAGGGCTACGACCTCGTCGACGAACTCGCGCTCGCGCCGTACGGCATCGACGACGCGACCGATCAGCTCTTCGCCGCGCGACGCGACGCCCACGCGACCTTCTGGCTCGCCGCCGACAATCTCAATGCGCTGTTCTGGGCGCTTCACGACTGGTCGCACTTCCATCATCACGGCGCGTTCGAAGAGCGCACCGCCACCGAGCTGCAATGCGACACCGCCGCGCTCGCATGGCTCTGGCTCAATCGCGACCGCGTGCCGATCGGCGATCACGACTTCGACGCGCTTCGCGAGCAACTCCTCGTGATCCACGCGCGACGCGACGCCGACGACCCGCCCACGATTCCCACAGGCGCGCCGCTCTATGCCGACCGTGCCGCGCTCGTTCGCTTCGCCGAATCGCTTCGCACCGCGCGGTGAGCACCGTCAGCTGTGCGCGCGCAGTCGGTCGCCGCGCGCACCACCAGCTCGGCACGAAGATCGAATGACTCCGCCGTGGAGTCCCACGTGAAGAAACACTGCTTCGCACCGCTCAGTCTCTGCACACTCGCACTCGCCGCCGCCGCGTGCGGCACGCCGATGGATCACCCCGATGGGGGCGATGGCGGCACGATGACCCAATGCCAGAACAGCGCACCCGCCACGCTGTTTACCGATACGGCCACCGATTCGAACGTCCTCTACGTCGATCGCACGTCGGGTGACGACGCCAACGACGGCTCGCGTGGCCATCCGTTCCGCACGATTGCTCGCGCCACCACCGGCCGCGCCGCGGGTGACCATGTGCACATCGCCGCCGGTACGTACTTCGAGTGCATGAGCATCCAGGGCGCCGTCGGCACCGCGGAACATCCGATCACGTTCACCGGCGACGGCGAAGTCCGCATCCACTGCATGGACGGCGAAGCAGTGGCCGCCACCGGGGCAGCGTATCTGGTGATCGAACACATCATCGTTCTCTC
>CBIHQZ010001500.1:0-1927 GCA_966212315.1 uncultured Myxococcales bacterium | reverse complement strand
GCTGATCGCACGTGCCTGCGATTGCACGAGCGTCTGTGGGGGCACGTCGTTGACGTGCCGGCGCGATTCGCGATTGCACATTGCGCTGCGCACAACACCGCAGTGCGACTCGTCGTTGACCCGCGCCCGCTCGTCGCGCAACGCTGCGCCGCGATGCTCCGCCCTTCACTGGTCTTCACTCTCGCATCCGCGCTCGCACTCACCGCGTGCAGCGGCTCTTCCTCCACGCGCACGGCTACGACCGCGGCCACGCATCCGGTGCCTCGCACGCTGCAGGAACTGAACGCCGAACTCGAGCAGTTGATGCGCGATCACTCGCTCGCGGAATGGAACGAGTACACGCACGAGCAGCCGGTGGCGGAAGGAACGCTCGATCGACTGCGCGCCGCGGAACGTGAACTGTTCGAACGCGCGCGCCCGCTCGCCGACGCGATCATGCGCCGCGACGATGCGCCCATCGAAGACCGTCGCCGCGCGCAGTTGTGGCACGACGGTGCGCTCGGGCTGGCACTCGTCGGCGATCCCGAGATCGCGCGCTTGTCGCATCAGCTCGAAGCGACGCTCGATGCGCATGTGTTCGAACGCAACGGCCAGCGACTGACCCGCGCCGATGTGCGGCGTCTGGCGATGAGCGCCGACGCGAACGAGCGGCGCGCCGCAGCGGAACTCGAGTCCGGTGCCCATCGCGCGGTGGCCGACATCGCGCGCCAGCTCTTCATCCGCCGCAACGCGGTGGCGCGGCAGAACGGCGTCGAGTCGTACGGGGACGAGATGCTTCGGCTGCGCGGAATCGAGCCTGCGCGCTGGGATGAACTGGTTCGCGCGGTCGAGACGTCGACGCGATCGGCCTACCAGACGATTCTCACCAACGGCGCGCGCGCGGCGAATCTCGCGCACGTCACGCCTGCCGACAGCGCGTACGTACTGACCGTGAATCTCGATTGGACCAACGATCGCCTTCGCTCGGACGACGCGGTGGAGTTCGCACGTCACTCACTCGGCGCGATGGGCTTCGATCTCGATCATCCGCCGGTGCGCGTGGTGGTCCGCGAGTTCTCGTTCGGCGGCCAGACCCTCGCGATCCACATCCCCGACGACGTCCGCACCGTCGTGCGTCCGCAGGCCGGTGCGCGCTTCTACAGCACCCTTCTTCACGAACTCGGTCACGGTCTCCAGGGAACGCGCACCGCTGCGACGGAAGCGATCTTCAAGGGCTACGAATGGATTCCTGCGCTCACCGTCCCAGGCTTCGACGAAGGCATGGCCGAAGTGTTCGGTACCATGACGCGCGAGCCCGACTTTCTCGCGCGCTTCACGCAGCTCACGCCCGACGAGCGCACGCGCCTCGCCGATGCACAGCGCCGCAATCAGCTCGTCGCCTTGCGATCGTTGATGGTCGACGTCGCGTTCGAGCGCGAAGCACTCGCACACCCCGAACAAGATCTCGATGCGCTCGAGCGGCGCCTGGTGCACGAGATTCGTTTGCTCGACGTCCCGGCGGACTCACCGCCCACATGGGCGAACAGCCCGTTTCTCGGCACGTATCCCATGTATCGCCAGAGCTACGCACTCGCCGCGATGGTCGCAGCGCAAGTGCATGCGGCATTGCGAGCGCGCTTCGGCGATCAATGGCTCACGCCGTCGGCTGCACAGTTCGTCACGCAGACGCTGCTCTCATCGGGCGAGGGCGTGCCGTGGGAGGATCGCTTGCGTGCATGCACGGGGACCGGATTGGAAGCGACGGCGTTGGTGAGTGAGTTGACGCGGTAGTCCCCCGCAGACCTCCCCATCGCTGCATTCGCCGCGTTCACTCGCCGCTCTCCGACCGACAGCACCGCGACGGAGATCGCATTCACCGCGTCAGCCCGAGTCCATGGATTGCCCTCTTCGGACGACACTCTCGAGTCCGCACTGCGAAGTGTCGTTC
>CBIHQZ010001499.1:0-1927 GCA_966212315.1 uncultured Myxococcales bacterium | reverse complement strand
ACGGTGCACACGACGGCACCGTGACACTCGACGTCGACCTTGCATTCGCGGGCCTTCCTACCAGCCCCGCGGTGACGGTGCGGCGAACCGCGCGCTTCCGGTTCACGCCGCATCAGGCGAACTACGTACGGCTGTTTCTGCCGGCAACGTGTGCAGCACTCGTCGCGCCGCCCGACGCGTGTGCCACCGACACCACCGCGCCATGCACGCTGAGCCGCTTCTGCGCCGAGCAAGAAGGACAGACCTGCGGCAACGACGGCGCCTGTGTCTCGATCGACGTCACACCGCAGCCGCTGCACGACGACGCGGGCGACGCGCTCGACATTGCACTTCGAGTCGACGCGCCGATCGATGCACCCGCCGACGGCAACGACGCCGCGATGGTGCCCGACGTATGCGTCCCCGCCTGCAACGCGCGCGAGTGTGGGCCCGACGGATGCGGCGCAACCTGCGGGACGTGCGTCGCCGGATCGACCTGCGATTCGTCCGGCCGTTGCGCGGTCGCGAGTTGCACGCCGCAATGCGCCGCGCGCGAATGCGGTCCCGATGGATGCGGGAGTTCATGCGGCACCTGCCCCTCTGGACAGACCTGCCAGACCGGTGGCACGTGCGCATGCGTGCCTGATTGCAGCGGGCGAACGTGCGGCGGCGATGGATGCGGCGGTTCCTGTGGAACGTGCTCGGGTACGCAGACGTGCTCGAGTGCAGGGCGATGCGTCGCGACGTGCACGCGCAACTGCGCCGGTCGAACATGCGGCAGCGACGGATGCTCGGGATCGTGCGGCACGTGCGCAGCGGGTCAGTCGTGCAACGCGAGCGGGCAGTGTGTTTGCGCGCCGAATTGCGTCGGCCGATCGTGTGGTCCCAACGGTTGCGGAGGATCGTGTGGCACGTGCGCAGCGGGGCTCGCGTGCAACGCCGCCGGGCGTTGCGTGTGCGCGCCTCAGTGCGCGGGGCGTGCCTGTGGTGGCGATGCGTGCGGGGGATCGTGCGGGACGTGCGCGACGAACTTCGTCTGCAACACGAGTGGCGCGTGCATCGCGTGCATCGCGGGGATGGCGTGCAACACCGGCAATCCGTGCACGACGGGACGAATCGGCTGCGGCACGGGCCGACCAGTCTGCACCGCGAGCGGAAACAAGACCGCCGGGACGGCGTGCACCGGTGGCGTATGTGATGGCGCCGGACATTGCGTCGCGTGCATGGAGGGGGCGGCATGCACGCTCGGAAACGACTGCGTCGCGACCGCGACCATCGAATGCTCGAGTGGCGCGCCGGTGTGTACCGCGCGAACGTTCGTCGCGAGCGGTGCCGCGTGTTCGAGCTTCCTCGATCGGTCGCGATGCGATGGCGCAGGGCACTGCGTCTGCATCCCTCAATCGGGTCGCTGCAATCGCTGCGGCATCTGCAACTTCGGATGCACCGGGCTTTGCCCGTAGCGATCAGAAATTGTTCTGACCGGTAGGACGACGCGTCGCCGGATCGAACCCCGCCGCGCGAAAACCTTCATCGGTGCTGCGCGGAGGGAGCGCGGCTTGAGAGCGGTTCCAGAGTGTGACGAGGGTGCGATCGCCTTCGTCGCGCACGCCGAGATCGACGGTGAAGTTCTCCGTCGCGTTCGTCTGCTGCACGTGGGCGTTGCGAACGAACGCGCCGAGCGGATGGATCTCGCCGTTCACGATCTCGACGCGCGCCTGCAGATATCGCATCACCGCGGCCATCGGAGCCTGCACATAGAACATCCGTTCGTTGTCGGTGTTCAACACCTCGGTGGTGCCGACGGGCATGAGCACACCGAACGCGCGCAACGTGCCGGGAAGCAATTCGCCCGCGACTGCGCGCGACGGCGTGCCCTCGGTTCCGGCGTCGACGACACGCGGCGATGCAGCCGGCGCCTGTGCCCACGGATCTTCGACCGTCGTCGTCG
>CBIHQZ010001498.1:0-1928 GCA_966212315.1 uncultured Myxococcales bacterium | reverse complement strand
GACCAATCGGGGACGCGACCGAGCGGGACGACGAACGCGTGGCGTCCATCGCTGCCGTGCAACTCTTTCATCGGGAGATCGGTCTTCGCCGCCGCGCCGAGCAGCGCATCGAGTGCGATGTCTTCGGCCCCTACGCGCGCGATCTTCGATTCGCTCACGACCGCGCGCACGCCCGACACTTCACGCGGCACGCCCCGACGCACCACCGTCTCGCGCCCGCTGTCGACCGCATCGTCGGTCTTGCGTGCGTAGATCGCGATGCCGTGCCGCTTCGCGAATTCCACCGCTTCGGCGTTGAGCACCTTCGCGCCGGCCTCTGCCATTTCCTGCAACTCTTCGTACCCCATCTCGGCGATGTGTTTCGCCGCGGGCACGACGCGCGGATCGGCCGAGTACACGCCGTCGACGTCCGAGTAGATCTCGCAGCGATCCGCAGCCAGCGCAGCGGCGAGTGCGACTGCGGTCGTGTCGGATCCACCGCGCCCGAGGGTGGTGATCTCGCGCTTGTAGCTCATGCCCTGATAGCCCGCGACGATGACGATTCGTCCGCGCGCGAGTTCGTCTTCGATGCGGAACGGGCGCACTTCGATGATGCGTGCGTCGAAGTGGCGATCGTTGGTGAGAATCCCGCTCTGCGAGCCGGTGAACGAGATGGCGTCGACGCCGCGTGCGTGGAGCGCGATCGCGAGGAGAGCCATCGTGGTGCGCTCACCGACGCTGAGCAGCATGTCGAGTTCGCGTCGCGGCGGCGCGCTCGATACTTCGCTCGCGAGGGCGAGCAATTGGTCGGTGGTCTTTCCCATCGCGCTCACGACCACGCACACGCTGTGACCCGCGCGTTGCGTCGCGACCACGCGATCTGCCACGCGTCCGATGCGCGTGATGTCGGCCACCGAAGAGCCCCCGAACTTCTGTACGACGATCGGCATATGACTGGCCTTTTGTACGTCGCGCGCCCGCTGCCAACAACGATTCTGCACGGTCGATCATTCCGTCGCGTTGCCGCCGCTGCACTCGTACACTCGCGCGGTGAGCAACTGGCTCGCCATCACCGCGGCTGCGGCAATCTTCGCGGTGACGCCGTTGCAACGGCTTCCGAACAGCGCGGCCGCGTCGACGCCCGATGCGCGTGAACAAGACGAAGCAGAGCTGTTGCTCGCGACGGCTCGCGTTCGATTCCTGCGCACGCTCGCGCAGCATCACTACGACCGCGCCGATCCGGCAGTCGCGCAGACGGGGCGCGAACTCACCGCGCAGATCCTCCCGCTGCTCGCACTTCGCGGCGCCATTCACGGCGTGGCAACCGAGACGCTCGGCGACATCGCTTCCGATGCGCTCGGTGCGTACTTCGCGAGCATCGACCCTGCGCGCGAGGCGGTCCTCGCAGTGCGGTACCTGCGTGTGCACGACGACACCGAGTTGAGTGCGCGCTTCGTCGCGACTGCTACCGGTTCGCTCGTCCCGTCGAACCTCGTGCTGGCGGACATCGCCGAGCATGGGCGTCGCTCGATCGCACCCGCGGTGGCGACGGCGATCGCTCGTGGTGACGGCGAACGCGATCGTCTGTGCCGCGGCGCACTCCACCTTCCCGACGACGTGCGAGCGCCGGTTGTGAACGCACTCGTCGCATCGCTGCCGAGCGAACCGAGTGAGGACATCGGGCCGGCATGTGCGGTGCTCGCGAGTCAGTCGCGCGCGGGGCGCGCGTTGCTCGCGCGCTGGATCGACGCGGCGATCGCAACGGGCGATACCGTTCGCGGACTGTGGTTTCTCGCGGCGTCGTTCGCTCTCGCGGGAGGGGAGCAACGGGCAGCGTCCGATCGCGGGCTCGAAGACATCGACGCGCGCTCGCATCGTTTTTCACGCGCGACGGCCGAGGAACTGGTCACGCCGGTCGCACCGTTCCTTCCGCTCGCATCGCCGGCCCT
>CBIHQZ010001497.1:0-1930 GCA_966212315.1 uncultured Myxococcales bacterium | reverse complement strand
GTCACTTTGCGCATCGCTGCTGTCTCCCTGCTGCTTTCGCTAATCCACGAGTCCGTACGCGCGCGCGAGCAACTCGACCGGGTGGGTCACCGTCACGCTGTTCTCTTTCATGATCCGCTGCGAGGCGAGCGGACAGTCGCTGGCGACATACTTCGCTTCGGCCTCGCCGATCTTGCGCACCAGCTTCTTCGAGTACTTCACACCCATCTCGTAGTACTCGGCCTTCATTCCCCACGTCCCGTCGACGGCCGAGCACTGCTCGATCACCTCGACTTCGGTGTCGGGAATCTTCTCGAGCAGCATGCGTGCCGGGAGCGAGATCTTCTGCGCGCGCAGATGGCAGGGGGCGTGATACGCGATCTTGCCGAGTGAGTTCTTGAACGTCTTCGGCAGGCGTCCCTCGCGCCACAGCTTCCAGAGGTACTCCATCAGGTCGAACGTGTTCTCCGCGACGAGGGCGGCATCGTCCGAGCCATGCATGATCTCGGGATACTCGTTGCGAAGGGTCATCGAGCACGACGGGCCCGGCACGACGATGGGCCGCTTCGCGCGCACTTGTTCCGCGAGGCTCGCCACGTTGATCGCGGCCTTTGCGCGGAACGAGTCGAGATCGCCCGTGTCCATGTTCGGCATCCCGCAACAGGTCTGCTCGGGGCGGATGACTTTGATCCCCGCGTGCTCGAGCACCTTCACCGCGAAGTGACCAGTGGTGGGCTTGTTGTAGTCGACGAGACACGTGGAGAAGATCGCCACCTCGCCGTTAGTCCCCGCGTTCTCGGCGGGCTTGTGCTTCTTCATCCAGCGATCGAACGGCTCGGTCGCGTACGTCGGCAGCGGGAACTCGGCGGAGATGCCCGCGAGCTTTTCACCGGCCTTGCGGACGAGTCGCTGCGCCGCGACGAAATTCGCGATCGGCGCCATCGGACCGGCGGTGAGTTTTCCGAGCACGCCCGGCTCGCCGAGAATCTTTTCTTGCAGCGAGTTTCCTTCGCGCCGCGTGCGAACGACTTTCTCTCGCCAGAGCACGCGCGGGAAATCCAACTGCCACTCGTGATTGTCGTCCGGGGTGTACGGACACTTCACGTAGCAGATCTTGCACTGCCAGCAGAGGTCCACGACCTTGCGCATGTCGTCCGCGTCGAGCGACATCGAGTCGTGCGGCTTGCCGTGCTTCTCGTTCAGTTCGTCGATGCGATCGAAGAGCGAGGGGAACGATCCGCAGTAGGTCACGCACATGCGGCAGCCGTGACAGATCTCGAACGCGCGGCGCATCTCGTACTCGAGATCGTCGGCGTCCCAGAAACGCGGCTCGTTCGGGTCGAAGCAGGGCGGCTTGGTCGGCGTGGGTTTGAGCGTCATCTCGGTGCTGTCGCGGCGTGGTGCGGGCGTCGGTCGCGTTCGATGCGAAGTCATCGCGCCGATCGCGGAGCGCAGA
This sequence comes from uncultured Myxococcales bacterium, assembly GCA_966212315.1. GTDB lineage: Bacteria > Myxococcota_A > Polyangia > Polyangiales > CBIHQZ01. The sequence continues at coordinate 495 of CBIHQZ010001497.1, read as the reverse complement.
CGCGAGATGCATCTGCGACTCCGTGACGGGCGTCTTTCGGACTGTGCGGACTACTTGCCCTTGATGCTGTCGAGCGCCTTGCTGAACCGGCCGGCGTGCGACTTCTCGGCCTTCGCGAGGGTCTCGAACCACTCGGCGATGTCGTCGAAGCCTTCGTCGCGCGCGGTCTTCGCGAAGCCCGGATACATCGTCTGGTACTCCTCGGTCTCGCCGTGAACGGCCGACGCGAGGTTCTTCTCGGTGCTGCCGATCGGAAGGCCCGTCGCCGGGTCGCCGACCTGGCGGAGGTAATCGAGGTGGCCGTGCGCGTGGCCGGTCTCACCCGACGCGGTGTCGCGGAAGAGACCCGCGACGTCCGGATGGCCTTCCACGTCCGCCGCCTTGGCGAAGTACTCGTAGCGACGATTCGCCTGGCTCTCGCCGGCGAACGCGTACTTGAGGTTTTCCCACGTCTTCGATTCGTTCAGATGCTTGGCCATTGTCTGTGCTCCTACT
>CBIHQZ010001496.1:0-1931 GCA_966212315.1 uncultured Myxococcales bacterium | reverse complement strand
CTCGCTGATGTCACCGGCCTGCGTGCTGGTGCCGTGCGCGTTGACGTATCCGATGCGCTCGGGATCGAGCCGCGCGTCTGCGAGTGCCTGCGCCATCGCGCGCTGCGCACCGTCCGGATTCGGCTGCGTGATGTGGAACGCGTCGTCGCTCGCCCCGTAGCCTACGACTTCACAGTAGATGTTCGCGCCGCGCTTGATTGCGTGTTCACGCTCTTCGAGCAGCAACACGCCCGCGCCCTCGCCCACGACGAAACCGTCGCGATCGCGATCGAACGGACGGCTCGCCTGCTCGGGCGACTCGTTGCGCGTCGACAGTGCCTTCATCGCGTTGAAGCCGCCGACGCCGAGCGGCGACACAGTCGCTTCCGCACCACCTGCGACCATCGCATCCGCGTCGCCACGCTGGATCCAACGCATCGCTTCGCCGATCGCGTGAGCACCCGAAGCGCATGCGCTCGTCGTGCAGTAATTCACGCCGCGCAGACCGAGGCGCATCGCGACCTGTCCCGCTGCGAGGTTCGCGATCGCGCCCGGGATGAAGTACGGCGAGATGCGGCCAGGGCCCTTCTCGAAAAGAACCTTCGCGGAGTTCTCGATCACTTCGATGCCGCCAAGACCGACCCCGACGATGCAACCGATGCGATCGCGCTGCTCGGGCGTGAGCGTGCCGAGGCCGCTCTCTTCCCAGGCCATCACGGAAGCGCCGACGGCGAATTCCATGAAACGGCCCATCTCCTTGAGCTTGCGCTTCTCGACGTACTTCGCGCCGTCCCAGCCCTTCACTTCGCCAGCGAAGCGCGTGTCGAACCTCGCGGCGTCGAAGCGCGTGATCGGCGCGATGCCGCTCCTGCCTTCGCAGAGCGCTTCCCACGAGTCCTTGGTGCCGATGCCCATCGGCGTGACGAGTCCCACGCCAGTTACCACTACGCGACGCATCCGAGTTCTTTCCTCCGAAGTCGAGACACCTCAGACCATGACGAACGATCCGCCACCCCCGGTTCGCACCGAGCCGGCTGGGCGGTGGCGGTGCACGCGGTGGGCCGAACGCACGAAACGCCGGCGAGAATCACTCCCGCCGGCGCTCTCGAGTGCCTCACCCGAGCGTGAGACTCAGCGCTTGCTGCTGTGCGACGTGATGTATTCCACCGCGTCCTGAACGGTGCGGATCTTCTCCGTCTCTTCGTCCGGGATATCGAGCTCGAATTCTTCCTCGAGCGCGAGCACCAGCTCGACGATCGCGAGCGAGTCCGCTCCCAGATCGTTGATGAACGAAGACTCCGGCTTGATGTCGTTCACATCGACATCGAGGTTCTTCGCGATGATCTCTTTGACCCTCTGACCGATATCCATCGTTCGCTCCTTGCGATCGTTCAGCGACGCAACGCGCAGCCGTCTAGCCCACGTTGCCCTTACACGTAAAGCCCCCCGTTCACGCGAAGTGCGTGACCGGTCACGAATCCCGCTTCCGATGACGCGAGATACACTACTGCGGCCGCGATCTCTTCTGGTTTTCCCAGCCGCGAGAGCGGCGTCACGCCCAGCAATTGTTGGCGCATCGCGTCGGGAATCGACGAGGTCATGTCGGTCTCGATGAACCCGGGGGTGATCGCGTTGACCGTCACGTTGCGGCTTCCGTACTCCTTCGCGAGGGCCTTCGCGGCGCCGAGCAGCGCGCCCTTCGACGCGGCATACACGGCTTGGCCCGCATTTCCGCTCTCGCCGACGACCGACGACATGAAGATCACGCGGCCGTACCGCTGACGCATCATGTGACGGATAGAGGCTTTCGCGAGATAGAGCGCGCCGTTGAGATTGGTCGACATCGTCTTCGCGATGTCCTCGTCCTTGAGGCGCAGCAGCAGCCCGTCGATCGCGACGCCCGCGTTGGCGACCGCGATGTGCAGCCCCGCCTTGCGCTTCTGCAGATCGTC
>CBIHQZ010001495.1:0-1932 GCA_966212315.1 uncultured Myxococcales bacterium | reverse complement strand
TTCGATCGAACGGGTGCGCAGCGAAATTTCGAGCGAATAGTCCGCCGCCTTCATCAGCGCCGAGACCAGGTCGTCTTCCGGATCGACCGTGGGCGGATCGATCGCCGCGGTGTCGCGCGCGAAGATGACTTCGCGGAAGATCGCCTCCTTGCGCGCCTTCCACGGCCCCGTCTTGCGTCCGAACCACGCGTCCGGATGGAAGCGTTGCGACAGCGAGAAATACCCGTCGCGAATCGTCTTGCGATCCGCATCGGGCGCGACGCCGAGGAGTTCGTAGTAGTCCGCGTTCGCGAGCTTCAGGAACATGCCGTCGACTTCGGCACGTTCCTCGGGCGTGAGATCGACGTCGTTTCCTTCGTCCGTCATTCGCGTGCGCAAGCGTACCGAAAACCAAGGAGGGTGTGGAAGCCTTGCGAGTCCCTCGGCGAGATCGATCAGACGCGGAGATCACATCGGCAACGACGGCCGAACGGCGAGCCTGCGTGTGCTAGCGGACGAGGTACTCGAGGACGGCCTTCTGGGTATGGAGACGGTTCTCGGCTTCGTCCCAGATCGGCGACTTTTCCTGCTCGAGGTACACGGCGTCGATCTCTTCGCCACGGTGCGCGGGGAGGCAATGCAGCACGATCGCCTTGCCGTTCGCACCTGACATCAAGGCCGGATCGACGCAGTAACCGCGGAATGCGTCGGCGCGCTTCGTCTGCTCGGATTCCTGCCCCATGCTCGCCCACACGTCGGTGATCACGACGTCGGCGTTCTTCACGGCGAGCTTCGGATCGCGCACGACTTCGATCTTGGCGCCACTCGCGCCGCCGGTGCGGGGCTGCGTGGGGTCGTAGCCCTCGGGGCACGCGAGCGTGAGTTCGAGACCGAGAAGCATCGCGGCTTCGATCCAGCTGTTGGCGACGTTGTTGCCGTCGCCGACCCACGCGTACTTCAAGCCACGCAGGGCACCGCGTCGTTCGCGCACGGTCTGGAGGTCGGCGAGGATCTGGCAGGGGTGCGCACCGTCGGTGAGTGCATTCACGACGGGGACGGGCGAAGCCTTCGCGAGTTGAACGAGCTTCGCGTCTTCGAAGGTGCGGATGACGATCGCGTGGACGTAGCGACCGAGAACGCGCGCGGTGTCCTCGATCGGTTCGCCGCGCCCCATCTGGGTGTCGCGCGAACTGAGCACGACGGGATGCCCGCCGAGTTCGAACACGCCGACCTCGAACGACACGCGCGTGCGGGTCGACGCCTTTTCGAAGATCAACGCGACACTCTTGCCCGCGAGCGGACGCGGCGAGGGCTTGCCCGCGTTGCGCAGTGCCTTGAGTTCGTCGGCGCGATCGAGCACGGCGAGGAGCCCTTCGGCGCGGAGATCGGAGAGGTACTTGAAGTCGCGTTTCACGCGCGTGGGTGTATCACACCGCGTCGATGGACCGCTGGCGCGACTGCCCTGGGATTCGGATCGGTCCATCGCGGTAGGCGCCAGAACCGAAGGCAGTCAAAGGGACGACAAAGGGCTGTGGTGGCCCGTCGTGACGCGCCAGCGGAACTGCGGAACAAGTGTGTCTTCGAACTAGTGCAGCGCTCCGCAGTCGCGATCAAACCACTGCGACGTTTCGGCGAACGGATTGATGCGATCTCGACGGCGCTGGACTACAGCCTGCCGCTCGATGAGGGCGCTGTCACTCTGGCGCGTCACGACGCGCCACCACAGCCCTTCTCGCCCTTCTTGTCGCCCTTCTTGTCGCCCCTCTTGCCCCCGTCCTGTTCCCCCTTCTTGCTCCCCCCTCCCACTGCCTCGGCTCTGGCGCCCGCTGGGACGGATCTCGCTCTGCGCGCGTCACGCACCCGCTGCCGCGGCAAGATCCGCGGCCGCCGCAAGACACGCTTCGAAGAGCGGATCGCGCACGGGACGCGCGAGTTCGCGCGCGAGCATGTGCG
>CBIHQZ010001494.1:0-1933 GCA_966212315.1 uncultured Myxococcales bacterium | reverse complement strand
CGACGTGTACTGCCTCGACGACTCCGACATCGGCCACAACGAAAGGCTCATTGCGAAGGCGCTGGCCGGACGTCGCGAGAAGGTCACGGTCGCCACGAAGGGCGGACTCTCGCGACCGCGCGGGGACTGGACGCGCACGGCATCCCCCGCGCATCTCGCGAAGGCATGCGAACGCAGTCTGAAGGCGCTCGGCGTCGCGTCGATCGACGTGTACCAGCTCCACGCGCCCGATCCCGATGTGCCCTTCGAAGACAGCGTCGGCGCTCTCGCGAAGCTGCGTGCGGAAGGAAAGGTGAAGCACGTGGCGCTCTCGAACGTCTCGGTCGACGAGATCGAGCGCGCGCAGAAGATCGTGCCGATCGTGAGCGTGCAGAATCGCTGGAACCCTTCCCATCGCGCGCCCGAACGTGACGGCGTCCTCGCGCACTGCGAAAAGCACGGCATCGCATTTCTTCCGTACTCACCCTTCGGCGGCGCGAACGGAGCGCAGCGGCTCGAGTCCGTCGGTACCCTTGCCAAGGCAGCCGCGAAACGCGGTCTTTCACCGCATCGCGCCGTGCTCGCATGGATGCTGGCGAAGAGCCCGGTGGCGATTCCGATCCCCGGCGCGCGTCGAATCACGAGCGCAACCGACAGCGCGGCCGCGGCCGACGTGGTGCTCTCACCTGCTGACGTCACCGAGATCGAGAAGAGCTTCGGCTGAAGCTCACGCCGTCGACGGAATCGGCACTGTCTTCCCGCCGTTCGTCACGATGACATCACGAGCCGGCGCATCCACCGTCGCGCCGTCCCACACGATCGCGCGTTCGATCATTCCCTTGCCGCGCAAGCTCGCGCGTGCACCCGCAACCACATATCGACCCAGTTCCACGCCCGGCCCGACCTGCACGAGCGGATCCAGGGTTCGCGCTTCGAACGGCGTGAGCACATCGGGATGCACGATGCTTCCGTCCAGCAGCCCGCGATGCACGCTCACGTACGCGTCGATCGTTCCGAGATCGAACCAGAGCCCGTTGTCCACGTACCCCGCGACCGTCGCACCGCGCGCGAGCAGTCGCCGCAGCGTGTGCCGCACGACGCATCCGTTGGCCGGAAGATCATCGGCGATCCGCGGCGACACGATGTACACACCGGTGAACACGCATCGGCGCACGGCCTCCTGCGGCGCTTCACCCTCCCCCAGCATTCGCACCACGCGACCGGCAGCGTTCACATCGATCGCGCCGAGTTTCTCGGCTCGAGCATCCTCGCGCAGCACCATCGTGAAGTCGGCGCCGGTCGAATCGTGGAGCGCACGAGCCGCGGCGAGATCGGGAAGCGCGAGAATGTCGCCGTTGAACACGTAGAACGGCGCGTCGCCCATGCGATCGAGAACATTCCGGATCGCCCCGCCGGTACCGAGCAACTCGGACTCGTGCACCGTGTCGAACGCGAGATTCAGTTTCTGTGCGAACGGCGACAACCCCGGCTTCACCAGTTCGCCGAGATGATGAGTGTTCGCGACGACGTTTCGCACGCCGACCGCAGCGAGACGCGTGAGTGCATAGCTCGCGAGCGGACGATTCATCACGGGGACGAGCGGCTTCGGACGCTCGTCGGTAAGCGGGCGTAGTCGCGTGCCGAGTCCGGCACAGAGGAGAAGCGCGTGCGCGTGGTTCGACATGGCAGCTGAGCGTTAGGTATCGCAACCGGTCATTTCGAAGCCAGAAAGCCGCTACGAGCGAGCGATCGGCTTGCCGCACCGAGCCGACGATGGTAGCCAGTGCGACCGATGCGTATCGCAGTCGTTGGAACGGGTTACGTCGGCCTAGTCGCTGGCGTGGGGTTCGCGGAGTTCGGCAATCGCGTGGTCTGCGTCGACACCGACGAGTCCAAGGTGAAGGCCCTGCGCGAGGGGATCATTCCGATCTACGAGCCAGGGCTCGAAGACATC
>CBIHQZ010001493.1:0-1936 GCA_966212315.1 uncultured Myxococcales bacterium | reverse complement strand
GCAACTCGCCGGTGAGTTCGACGACGCGCGAGCCGGGTCCCCCGCGCCGCCCGCACCTCCCATGCGCGGCACGCACGACATCACCCGCCCCCGGGCATCGAGCGCGATTGCGCAGCAAGCCTCGAGCGACTCGCGCAACATCACGCGCCCACGCTGCACGCGCGATTTCATCCCCGAGAGCGACACACCCACCATCGCGGCCGCCTCTCGCTGGGTCATGCCCTGCAGCTCGGTCAGCGTGAGTGCCTCGCGATACGGCGACGGCAACATCGCGATGAACGGCGCGACCGCCGCGGCGAGCATTCGTTCCGCGTCGCTGTCGTTGTCCTCGTCGCGTTCGTCTGCCGCGGTCTCCTCCGCCTCACCGCTCTCTGCGACCGGGTGACGCGCCGCACGTCGCCGATGATCGGCGATCGCACTGCGCGCCACGCGGTACACCCACGGGCCGAATCGCTGGTCGTCACGCAAACCATCGAGCCCGCGCTGCATGCGAAGGAACACGTCCTGGACGACATCGTCGACGTCGTCCACCGAGTTCACCCGGCGCGCCACGAAGGGTCGCAGCTTCGCGTCGAGGTCCTTCCACATGCCGCGCGAGTTCGCGTCGATCACGCCGACACCTCCTCCGCGCCGCAGCACGAAGGCCCGCAGCACGAGCGGCCTCCGGGCTTCACCGCTTCGATCGTCGCCGACGCGACGTAGTTCTCCGCGCCCGATCCGGGCATCCAGTCGCGAATGAACGCGCGGCTCGCTTCCTTGATCTCCACGCGAATCTGCTCGAACCCCGCCGCTCGCAACATCGCCTGAAGCGACTCGACGCGCGCGGCCCCCGACACGCATCCGGTCAGCGCCGCGACTTGCTTCGCCAGCGCGTCGGGAAGCGCACCGGTCTTCACCACGTCCGCGATCGCGAGCCGTCCACCGGGCTTCAACACGCGGAAGGCCTCGCGGAAGACGGCGTCCTTCTCGGGCGCGAGGTTCACCACGCAGTTCGACATGATCACGTCGACACTCGCATCGCTCACCGGCAGATGCTCGATCTCGCCGAGACGAAACTCCACGTTCTGCGCCGCGAGCTTCTGCGCGTTCGCACGGGCCTTCGCGATCATCTCGGGCGTCATGTCGACACCGATCACGCGACCGTCTGCGCCGACCTGTTTCGCGGCAAGGAAGCAGTCGAATCCGCCGCCGGCGCCGAGATCGAGCACCGTCTCGCCGCGCTTCAGCGCCGCGATCGCCTGCGGGTTGCCGCAGCCGAGTCCCATGTTGGCGCCGTCGGGCACCGCGGCGAGGTCGTCCGCCGAATAGCCGAGCCCTAGACTCGCGCCAGCGCTCGGCCCACAGCAACCCGGTGCGCAACTCGATCCTGCCTCGGCGCGCGCGACCTTCGCGTACTGATCTCTCACTGCCGCCCGCACCTGATCGTTCGTCTGTTCTTTCATGTTCATGGCCTCCTGAACTCGAAGACGCTGTTCGCGACGAAAGGACGCAGCCATCGAATCGGGGGCGAGCACTTCAGCCGCGACCGAGTGCATGCCTCGTGACGAACTCCTCCACGCGCCGGCGAATCTCGTCACGGATCGCGCGCACGCGCTCGAGCGGCTTCCCCTTCGGATCCTCGAGCGGCCAGTCGTCGCGCACCGCGCCGGGAACGTACGGGCATGAATCACCGCACCCCATCGTCACGAGGAACTGCGCGCTGGCAGCGAGTTCGTCGGTGAGTTTCCGCGGCACCGCATTCGAAAGATCGATCCCGACCTCGCGCATCGCCTCGACCACTTCGGGATGCACGCGCGCGCCGGGATCGGTCCCGGCGGAGATGGCGACCGCGACGGCGGGATTCGCGATCGCCTCGAAGAATGCAGACGCCATCTGCGAGCGCCCGGCGTTGTGCACGCACGCGAAGATCACGGTCTTCATCGGTCAGCTCACCTCG
>CBIHQZ010001492.1:0-1941 GCA_966212315.1 uncultured Myxococcales bacterium | reverse complement strand
CCTCTCTCGACGACGCCTGCGTTTCACGGGCAGCTGGCGGCGTCGGAGGGAGAGGGGCACGCGGCAGCGGGGGTGAGGTCACGCGTTGCGCGCGTCGTGCAATCGGGCGGCGCGCGTGAGCAGGTAGTCGCGCTCGGGGGTGCTGGTCGTGCGGGCCGCGGCGGCGCGGTAGTGCGCGATCGCGGCATCGATGTCGCCGGCGCGCTCGAACAGATGTGCGCGCACCGCGTCGATGCGATGGGTCCCCGCCAGTCGCGGGTCGGCGTCGAGCGGTACGAGTCGCGCGAGTCCGGCCGCGGGGCCGTGCACCATCGCGATCGCGACCGCGTGGTTGAGTGCGACGACCGGGTTGTCCGAGAACGACATCAGCACTTCGTAGAGCGCGACGATCTGCGGCCAGTCGGTGTCTTCGACGCGGGCGGCCTCGTCGTGCACCGCGGCGATCGCGGCTTGCACTTGATACGCACCGAGCGGTCCGCGGGCGAGGGCGGTCGAGACGAGCGCGACCCCTTCGGCGATCGCGTGCGCATCCCACTGCGTGCGGTCTTGTTCGTCGAGCGGAACGAGTTCGCCGGCGGGCCCGGTGCGCGCCATGCGACGCGCATCGGTCAGCAGCATCAACGCGAGCAGCCCCGTGACCTCGCTGTCATCGGGAAGCAACGCGTGCAGCATGCGCGTGAGACGGATCGCTTCGTTCGACAGATCCACGCGATGCAATGCGTCGCCGGCACTCGTGGTGTAGCCCTCGCTGAACACGAGATAGAGCACATGGAGCACCGCACCGAGGCGCTGCGCGCTCTCTTCCGGCGTCGGCATCTGGAACGGAATGCCCGATGTCTTGATGCTCTGTTTCGCGCGACTGATCCGCTGCGCCATCGTCGCTTCGGGGACGAGGAACGCCTTCGCGATCTCCGCGGTGGTGAGACCGCCGACTGCGCGGAGCGTGAGCGCGATCGCGGACGTCGGCGTGAGGGCAGGGTGGCAACACGTGAACAGCAGCACGAGCGTGTCGTCGCGCTCGGGGCCGTCATCGCTGTCGGGCGCGAGCGCGATCTGTTGCTCGGGTGGAACGAGGCTCACGACGATGGACTCGCGGCGCCGACGCGCGGCCTCGGCGCGCACATGGTCGGTGAGTCGTCGCGATGCAACCGCGGTGAGCCACGCGCGCGGCTCGTCGGGCACGCCGTCGCGCGGCCATTGCGTCGCGGCTGCGAGCAGCGCTTCCTGCACGGCGTCTTCCGACGCGTCGAAATCGCGGAACCGGCGGATGACCGCGCCGAGCACCTGCGGCGCGAGATCGCGAAGCAGGCGTTCGACGCGGTGATTCGGCGCGGCGGGAATCACGTCAGATCTTTGGGCGGTCCGCTCATCACCTGGCGGACTTCGATCCCCATGTTCAACGGTGCGCCGCCCGGCCCGGGCGCGGCCGAAGCTTCGGCTGCGATCGCGTACGCACGCTCGGGGCTCTCGACATCGACGATCCAGTACCCTGCGAGGAACTCCTTCGATTCGGGGAACACGCCATCGGTCACCGGCTTGCCGTCGGCCCCTGCGCGCACGAGTTTCGCCTGATCGGGACCGGCGAGCCCTTCGGCGGCGACGAGTTCCCCCGCTGCGCCAAGCTTTTGCGCGAAGCTTTTCATGAACGCGATGTGGGCCTGGAAGTCTTTCTGAGGCCATGCCGCGACCTGGTAGGGGCCGCCGGACGGGGTGTGCATCATCAGGATGTACTTCATGGTGGAGTCTCTCTTTCTAGCAGCGCCGCCGGTGAATCGGGGCGCTTTCACGGGGAGGTCGGAGCCGACGTCGTGGTCTCGACATGGCACGTGACGATTTTTGGTCGGCGAAGCTTTTCTTCTCGTTCATGCCGACGCGCGTTCGATCAAGGCACGCGCGATCGAGGGTAGCGGGATCTGGGCCAGCGCGATCCGAGCGTTCGCG
>CBIHQZ010001491.1:0-1944 GCA_966212315.1 uncultured Myxococcales bacterium | reverse complement strand
CATTTCACCGAGGCGGTGAATCGCTGAACACCCCTTTACGGATGTTCAGTTCCTTGGCATAGATACCCCCGCGATCGGCAACGTCTGCGTCGTGAGACCTAGGCGTCACAAGGAGGATCCGGGCGTGGACGACAATCGTAAGAAGGCACTCGATCTCGCATTGCTCGGTATCGAGAAGCAGTACGGCAAGGGCGCGATCATGCGCCTCGAAGACGGCAAGGACCCGACGAAGGGCGAGATCGGCATCGTCCCGAGCGGATCGATCTCGATCGACCTGGCGCTCGGCATCGGCGGCTTCCCCCGCGGGCGCATCGTCGAGATCTACGGGCCGGAAAGCTCGGGCAAGACGACCCTCGCGCTCCATGCGATTGCAGAGTCACAGCGTCTCGGCGGCGTCTCGGCGTTCATCGACGCCGAACACGCGCTGGACGTGAACTACGCCAAGAAGCTCGGTGTGAAGACCGACGAACTCCTGATCTCGCAGCCTGATCACGGCGAGCAGGCGCTCGAGATCGCAGACATGCTGGTTCGCTCCGGCGCGGTCGACGTCATCGTGGTCGACTCGGTCGCGGCCCTCGTGCCGAAGGCCGAAATCGACGGCGAAATGGGCGATCAGCTCCCGGGCCTGCAGGCGCGTCTCATGAGCCAGGCGCTTCGCAAGCTCACCGCCACGGTGCACCGTTCCAACACGCTGCTCGTCTTCATCAACCAGATCCGAATGAAGATCGGCGTGATGTTCGGCAACCCGGAGACCACGACGGGCGGTAACGCACTCAAGTTCTATTCATCGGTGCGTCTCGATGTGCGCCGCGTCGGTGCGCTCAAGAACGGCGAACAGGTCGTCGGCAATCGCACGCGCGTAAAGGTCGTGAAGAACAAGCTCGCGGCGCCGTTCCGCGAAGTCGAGTTCGACATCTTGTACGGCCTGGGCATTTCGAAGTCGGGTGACCTGCTCGACCTTGCCAGCGAGGCCGGCATCGTCGAGAAGTCCGGATCGTGGTTCTCGTACAAGGGCGAGCGTGTCGGCCAGGGACGCGAGCAGGCGAAGCAGTTCCTCGACGAGCACCCCGAGATCCTTGCGAAGATCGAATCGGAAGTTCTGGCGAAGCACGGGATGAAGCGCCAGGGGCAAGCCGCAGCAGCAACTCCGGCGAACGGGAAGGGCGACGACAAAGTCGACCATCCGGCGCCGCGCGCGAAGGAAAAGGAACGCCCCGCGGCGAAGAACTAACCGCGCCATTGGCCGCCCCCCCTCGGGCGCGCATCTCACAGAAATTCACGGGGCTCCGCGCAGCCGTCGTCTTCGCAATTGCCGTTGCCTGCGGCGGCTGCGCGCCCGCCCGCCCCGTTCCCGCACCTGCTCCTTCGCGGCGATGCCCCATCGGCATCGCTTCACTCGCGTCGCCGCGTGCCCGGAGCGTTCTGTTCGTCCGCCCCCACGCAATCATCACTGACCCGGATATCGGGCCGATCGTGGCGCGAAGCTTCGACGACGCGACCGAAGCCGCGCTCGTGCAGCGCGCATCGAGAGACGGCTACGACCTGCGCACCATCGATCGCCTCGTGGTGTCTGCGTTACCCACCGGAACCGCCTACTTTGCATCCGTCGCGCTCGACACACACCGCGTCGTCGACCGGCTCTGGGAGCGGTTGCTCGAACCGCGTCGACGCACACGCGACGGCGCGATCGAGCGAGTCGAGGGGTATCGCGGCCGCGAGATGCTCGGGTTGATGGTCGATCCACTGTGTCGCACCGCCGCATACGTGGAAGGGTCCGACACGCGCCAACTCGATCGCTTGCTCGCCACGCCGAGCGATGCGCCGGATCCCGATGCGCTGGTCGTCTGGCGTGCGACGCAGTTGCCATCGGCGCTACCGCCCGAAGCCGACGCCGCGCTGATTCGGCAGGTCTCGACGCTCGAACTCGGCATCCGTCGGGCATCG
>CBIHQZ010001490.1:0-1944 GCA_966212315.1 uncultured Myxococcales bacterium | reverse complement strand
CACCGTCACCGCTGTCGACGTCGCGCCGAGCCGCGCCGCGGGGCCGAGTCGGCCTTCGAGCGTGAGGCGCTCGTGCAGTTGGTTGAGATCGTTCATCAGGGCGGCGTCCTCACCATCGGACCAGCGCTGGACTTCGTGTTCGTCGTGATAGGCGAGCAGTGCGTAGAGCATGACGTGTTGTCGCAATGCAGGTCGCGCAACACAAGTCGGGCGCCGCGTGACCTACGCGCGCGGAGGTCCGAAACCTTCACGGGCGGATCCCGATCTGGTCGACAGGGATCGTCGCGAAACCAGGCACCGCGAGCACGGCCGCCGTCGGCGTGAGATCGCCCGTGGCTTCCGACACGAACGGAGACGCAGTCGTCTCGAGGTTGTCCATCCGCGCGAAGTGCATGAACGCGTCTTCGCTGTCCGCCATCCACGTCGCGACTTCGTATCCGACGTTGCTCGCGAAGCGGCTCCCCTCGGGAAACAGCCACGTCGCGGACGGGGCGAGGATCACCGCGTAGTCGTCGGGAATCGCCGCGCACTCGGGATATCGAATCGACCAGGGGGCACTCTGGTAGTGCACGCGTTCGAGCTTCTCGAGCAGGTTGTGACTGTCGCCAGGCGTCGACGTCGGACGCGCCCATGTCGTGCATCGCGCATCCGATTGCAGTCCGTGACCCGAACGCGCGAAGACGTTGCCCAGCATCACGTCGTCGCGACCGCCGCCGTGCAGGATCGCGATGCCGTCGACGTCGCGGAAGATGTTCCCTTCGACGCGGATTCCACTCAGGCAGTCGTCGAGATAGACCGCTGCGATCGGAAGTCCGCCGAAGTGGGTGTGCAGCGCGTGGATGGAATTGTTGCGGATGACGTTTCCGCGCGCGCCCCAGTCGCGGCCGCCGTAGATCGCGCCGGCATCGCCGGTGAACTGGAGCACGTCGTGGATGTCGTTGCGCTCGATGCGATGCTCGTTGCCGCCGAAGAGCACCGCGTTGTGAGGCGCGTCGTGGATCACGTTGTTCGTCACGCGCTGACCAACGTCGTCGACGTCGACGCCGGCCGAGTAGCTGTAGTCCCAGCGACCGTAGTGATGGAGGTCCGAGCGCGTGACGCTGTTGTTGCCGGGCGTGAGACTCGGTCGATCGCCTCCGCGCAGCCGCACGCCTGATCCGCCCTCTCCGGTGACGAGCGCTTCGCTGACCACGTTGTCGTGTCCGTTCACGACGACGCCGTGTGAGCCCGAGTTCCGGAACGTCACGCCGATCGCGCGCACGTTCGAGCTGTTCTCGATCTCGAGCAGCGTGGCGCGCGAGTCTTCCAAGACGAGACCGCGCAAATCGATGTCGTGCGCGTTGCTCGCGCGCACGAGCGGCGCATCGATCATCGACGCGACGATCTCCGATGCGGCGAGGTCGCGCGGTGGATCGAGGTACAGACGATGCCGGACGCGATCGAGGTACCACTCGCCGGGTTGCGTCACTTCCTCGAGCAGGTTGTACGCGTAGAACGGCGTGCCCTCCGCGATGCCGTACACCGGTGTGTGGCCGAGCGTGACGGTGTGTTGTGCCGTGTCGATGGATGCGATCGGTACGTGCTCGTCGGCCCATCCGTACTTGAAGAACCCGTGCACCCACGCGTCGGGCGCGGCGCTCCATCGCTCGGGGCGTGCGCCGAAGTAACCGAAGACCGTGTCGCTCACTGCATGCGCGTTGCTCGCGAAACCGTGGTTCGCGACGATCGGATCGAGCCACACGATCGAGCCGGTGGCGCCACCGGACGGAAGCATCGGAGGGCCGAATCCGTCGAGATAGAGGTACCACCACGGATGCGCCATGCTCGGATAGCCGATCGCGTCGGTGGTGAGAAACCACGCGCGGAGATCGCGGCCCTGATAGGTCCACGCGTAACGGAACAAGCGGTACTGCAAGCCGCCGACGAGTCCGTCGCGCACGAAGA
>CBIHQZ010001489.1:0-1946 GCA_966212315.1 uncultured Myxococcales bacterium | reverse complement strand
CGACGCGCACGCCGGCAGCAGCCGCCGGACGAATAGCGAGCGCTAACCCGCGCGCTCCTGGAGCATCGAGATCAACTCGCGATCGAACGCGGGAAGATCGTCCGGCTTGCGACTCGACACCCAGTTCTTGTCGCGGACGACTTCGCGATCTTCCCAGCGGCCACCGGCATTCACGATGTCATCGCGCACCGTGGGCCAACTCGTGAGCAGATGATCGCCCACCAGTCCCGCAGACACGAGCAACCACGGGCCATGGCAGATCACCGCAACAGGCTTGCCGCTCTCGTCGATCGCACGCACGAACGCCTTCGCCTTCTCGTCGACACGCAAAGCGTCTGCGTTGAGTGCGCCGCCGGGGAGAATCACGGCGTCGAAGTCGGCGGGGTTCGCTTCGTCGAGCGTCATGTCGACGTTCACGCTCCCGGCCTTGTCGTGATGCTTCATCCCATAGATCGATCCGCCCTTCGGCGCGATCACGGCGGTTTTCGCGCCCATTTTTTCGACCGCGCTCTTCGGATCGAGTAGCTCTGCCTGCTCGAAACCGTCCGTCGCGAGAATCGCGATGCGCATGTTCTCCAGCGTCTGCATGCTGTCCGCCATGGTCGACCTCCATGCCGCGATTTCCTGGCGTCGTCTCGCCATCGCGCGGCGGAGTCTGCGTCGCAATCGATGTGCCCTCGCACAGTGCCTCGCGACGACACGCTCGTCCGCACGAGGCCTCCCGCGGTTCAGGTGCGCATGGTCGAGCGCGCCGCTTCGAGCAATCGCTCCACGCGCGGTCCCTCGCCGCCGATCTTGAGCGCTCTCAACAGCGTCGACGTTTCGACCTTCACCAACTCGACCCACATCGCATCGGCAGGCACCGCGTCGACGAAGCGATCGGCCCATTCGACGACGACCAATCCGTTGGCGCCAGTGTCGAACAGCCCTGTGTCCCGCACCTCGTCGCTCGAACCGAGTCGATACAGATCCGCATGCGCGAGCGGGATGCGCGCGGCATACGACTGGACGATGGTGAACGTCGGCGACGTCACGCGAACGTTCGCCGGCACCCCGACTCCGCGCGCGATTGCCTGCGAGAGAAACGTCTTCCCCGCACCGAGCCCTCCGACGAGGGCGATCACGTCACCGGGCTCCGCGACCTCGCCCCATCGCGTTCCGATCCTGCGAACCACGGCACGCGGACCGGTGGTGAGCACGATGTTGCGCGGCGGCGGTTCCATGATCGCGAGTAGCTCTACCTTCGGCCGCGTCTCGACTGAAGTCCAAAGTCCTCTCGACGCGCCGTGGTCACGAGTAGCATCGCGCCGTGCGCTTCGTACCGCTGGGGGTTTCACTGCTGATGGCCGCGTGCGCCGCGCGACCGGCCCCCGCGCGACACGTTGTCGCCTCGCGCGCGATCGATGCCCCGGCCGACGTCGACGTCGCCGACTACACGATGGACGTTCGTCTCGCGCCCACGCATCGCACGATCGACGGCACCGCGCGCATTACGTGGATCAACCGTTCCGCCGCGCCCGCGACCGAACTGTGGTGGCACCTCTACATGAATGCGTTCGAAGGCCCGAACACCCTTTTCATGCGCAGCGGCGGACTCGGTGGGCACCGCGGTCATGCGCCCGGTGATCACGGCCACATCGACATCGCGACGATGCGCCTGTCATCCGGCGAAGATCTTCTCGCCGGTTCGAGTGCCGATCCGAGCGTCGCCGACGATCGTTCGCAACTGCGCACGCCCCTCCCGCGTGCGGTGGCGCCGGGCGAACGCATCACCATCGACGTTGCGTTCCACGTCACGCTCCCGCGCTCGTTCGCGCGCACCGGCTACGCGGGTGACTTCACGTTCGCTGCGCAATGGTTCCCGAAACTCGCAGTGCTCGAGCACGACGGCACGTGGGCTCACTTTCCGTTTCACTCGAACACCGAGTTCTACGCGGATTTCGGCA
>CBIHQZ010001488.1:0-1954 GCA_966212315.1 uncultured Myxococcales bacterium | reverse complement strand
CGCCGCAACGCGAGCGTGGTGCCCGCCGGATCGACGGCAATCACCGCGTTCGCGCCGAGCGCCTTCACTTCGTTCGCGAGCGCGTTCTCCTCCACGAGACGAATCGCACCATTGCGACTCGCGCGAACATCGGCCGGCACTTTGCTCCCGTCGACAGCGAGCACCACCTGCTTCGGTGTCACGAGCGCGACCGATCGGAACGTCGCCTGGTACGGCAACTCGTCGCCGCGAAGGTTGGTCACGTACGCGATCTCGTCGAGCCGCTGCACCAGCAGGGCATGCGCGCCGTTTTCATCGAGCCACCCGCGCACGCTCTCGATCTTCTGCGCGACGGTCCGGCCCACCGACTCTTCGTTCACCGCGCGCACCGTGCCGCGCGACTCCTTCAGCTCACCACGCACCTGCTCGATGAGCGACGGCGTCGTGGGCACCAGCTCCACCTGCCCGGCGCTCGCCCAGTCCTCGAAGCGCGCGACCAGATCCAACGAGAATCGATCGGGTTCGAAGCCCACGCGCACCGGCGTCTTTCGCCCGCGCTCGGCGCAACGCTCGGCGACCGCGCGCTCGATCGCCGTGCCGAGCGTGACCTTTTCGACCGTCCAATCACCCGGATCGAGCTCCTTCGAAGCCTGGAGATCGTAGCGTCCGTCTACGAACATCCACGCGGCATCGTGCGCCACGAGTCCATCACCCGTACTCCCCGTGAAGCCCGACAGCCACACGCGTGTCGACTCGGCGGTGGGAACGTACTCGTTCAAGAAGCGATCGGTGCCGCGTACGACGAACAGGTCGATTCGTTCGGCCTTCATCCGCGCGCGAAGGGCGGCGAGACGGTCGCGATGCGGTGCTGCGGAAGTCGTCATACCCGAGTGCGTAGCGCATCCCGTCGACGGGCGGAATCACGCGGTCACACACGTTCGTGACGTCACCGCGCGTCGTGCTTGACGCGGCGCGACGCGGACGCTAGCAACTGAATGACGGTTCATTCCGTCGCGCCGATACACTTCCAGAAGGCCGATATCGTGCGCATGGCGCGCGAGTCGGACCGCTCCCAAGGAGTCCGCCGTGGCCCACGCCATCAATCGCTACAAGGCCGATCTTCGCGAATTCCAGTTCGTGCTCTTCGAGCAGTTCCGACTGCATGAGGTGCTCACCAAAGAGCCTTTCGCCGACTGGGGTCGCGACGAGTGCACGACCGTTCTCTCTGAGGCGTACCGCTTCTCGTGTGAAGTGCTCGGCCCGACGAACTCGATCGGTGACACCGAAGGCTGTCGCGTCGAGAACGGCGGCGTGAAGGTCCCGGCGGTCTTCCACGATGCGTGGAAGAAGCTCGCGGAGTCGGGATGGAAGCTGCTCGGCGTCGAGCCCGAACTCGGCGGCCAGGGCGCGCCGCTCGCATTGCGCGCGCTCGTCGAAGAGATGCTCAACGGCGCCAACGTCGCGTTCGCCACGTACCCGGGTCTCGCGGCCGGCGCGGCGGAAGTCATCGCGCAGTGCGGCACGGAGAAGCAGCGTCACACCTACGTCGAGAAGATGCTGAACGGAACGTGGGGCGGAACGATGTGCCTCACCGAGCCGCACGCCGGAAGCGACGTCGGCATGGCGCGCACGACCGCGAAGAAGAATGCGGACGGCAGCTACAACATCCGCGGCGCGAAGATCTTCATCACGGGTGGCGATCAGGACATCACAGACAACGTCGTTCACCTGGTGCTCGCGCGCGTCGATGGCGCGCCGGCGGGAACCAAGGGTCTCTCGCTCTTCATCGTGTCGAAGAAGCGCATCGCGGAAGACGGTTCACCCGGTGACTCGAACGACGTGAGCGTCGCGGCGATCGAGCACAAGATGGGGATCAACGGCTCGGCGACGTGCCAGCTGAACTTCGGCGAGAACGACCAGTGCGTCGGCGAACTCGTCGGCACGGTCGAGAACCAGGGCATGCAGCAGATGTTCA
>CBIHQZ010001487.1:0-1955 GCA_966212315.1 uncultured Myxococcales bacterium | reverse complement strand
GAGACGGCAACGGCCGATGCGGGTGCTGCGCCGACGAACGTTGCCAACGAGACGGACCCGGTCGATCCGCCTGCGGCCGCGGGCGCGAACAACACCGGTACATCGACGTCGCGCGCGCATCGTTCGCACACTGCATCGCAGAGCGGCCCGCACCACACGCGGTATCCGCGCTGGAGCGATGGAGCGGGCGCGATTTGCGCGCTCCCCCCCACTCAGTCGAGTAGCCTCGACAGCTCGCCCCCCGGATCGGGGGCGAGCCGAACTGATTCGCGAGTTTCCGTAGTACTTCTCGGCCGGTGAGCCACTCGGATCGGCGAACGTGATCGTCCTCGCTTCGCCAACAGGAACTTCGAGTTCGAAGCATCCACGGGGCGGAGGACGACCGGCGCGAACCGGCGCATCGGAGGTCCGCGAACGAGGACGCGAGGATCGTGTGCGTGCCGCACGTTTCAGCAGAGACAACCGCGCAGCAGTGCGAGCGATGAGTTCGCATGCCCATCGAGAACCGACGGCGCGGGAGTGACGCGCAGATCACGGAGCTACGACGGCAGCGACGGGAACCGACGCCCGCGGAGGAGAAACTCTGGTCACTCCTTCGCGGAATGCGGCTGGGCGCCCGATTCCGGAACCGGCCTCTGTTGCATGGGCTCTACCTCGATTTCTATGCGCTGTCGGTCCGCCCCCGTCACCGCCCCGTGACGATGACAGCCTTCCCCGTGACCTTGCGGGCGTGGATGTCCTCGAGCGCCTTCGCGGCTTCTTCCAACGCATAGCGTTGCGAAATACGCGGGCGAACCGATCCATCCGCGACCCACCCGAGCAACTCTTCGTGCAGCGCACGCGCCGCATCGGGCTCGCGCATCAACCACGCACCCCAGAACACGCCGACGATCGAGCAGCTCTTCAGCAACGTGAGGTTGAGCGGGATCTTCGGGATCTCACCGGCCGCGAACCCGATCACCAGATGGCGCCCGTTCCACGCCATCGAACGGATCGCGATCTCCGAGTGCGGCCCGCCGACCGCGTCGTACACGACGTCGACACCGGACGGCGCGACCTCACGCAGCTTCTGTCGCAGGTCGTCGCGCCCGTAATTGATCAACACGTCGGCACCCGCCGCGCGACAGATCTCGAGCTTCTCGTCCGACGACGCGACCGCGATGACCCGCGCGCCCGCACGCTTGCCGAGTTCCACCGCCGCGAGACCCACGCCACCGGCCGCGCCGAGCACCAGCAGTGTCTCGCCCGCGCGCAACGCCGCGCGCTCTTTCAATGCGTAGTGCGTCGTTCCGTAAGCCGTCAGCAACGCAGCCGCGACGGCGAGATCGACGCCATCGGGGACCTTCACCAGCTGCTGCGGCGACACCACCGCTTCTTCCGCGTACCCGCCGAACGGCATCAACGCGACGACGCGATCGCCCACCTTCACCGACGTCACACCCGCGCCGAGTTTCGTCACCACGCCGGCGATCTCACCACCGGGCGTGAACGGAGGCGGCGGCTTGAACTGATATTTCCCCTCGATGATCAGCGTGTCCGGGAAGTTCACCCCCGCGGCCGCCACGGCGATCAGAACCTCGCCCGCGCTCGGTTCGGGCGACGCGACTTCTTCGACGACGAGAGACGACGGCGGACCATAGGCCTTGCACACGACGGCTTTCATGGGTGCCGAGCGTACGCGAACCGATGATGACTCCGGCTACCAATTGACGGCTGTCGCGAAGTCACGGATTGCTAGGAGCATGAGTGCTTCGAGTCGATTCACCGTCGCGATGTGTCTGCTTCTCGCGGGATGCTCCGCGGACAACCCTGCCGGCGATGGCGGCCGCGACGGTGCACTCGATGCAACCGGCGATGCCGCAGGGCGCTGCGATCCGGGCGTCGACAGCGACAGCGACGGACTGACCAACGACCGCGAGTGTCAGCTCGGATCCGACCCGTTCAATCGCGACACC
>CBIHQZ010001486.1:0-1955 GCA_966212315.1 uncultured Myxococcales bacterium | reverse complement strand
TGAACAACACGCGACTCGCGCCGCGCGAAGTGATTCCGGTGTGCACGTATCAGCAGTTCCTCCGCGACGGCGAGCGCGTGGTCGATTGGCGCTGGAACATCGATCGGCTCAGCGAGGTGATCTTTGCCGCGCTGCCGATCGTGACGCATGCGGAAGCCGCGCGTGCGTTCGATGCGGCGCGTTCGCTTCGCCGGCGCGTCGCGCGACGGATGGTGAGCGCCGCGGCGGGGCTCGCGTTCATCATCGGACTCACGCCGTGGGTGCCCATTGCCGACATCGCACTGCTCACGCCGCTTCAATCGGCGATGATCACCGGCGTCGCGTACCTTGGCCGCAGCGGCGTCGACAAACGCGCAGTGAGCGAATGGATGGCGGGGCTCGGCGTGAACGTGGGGGCCGGCTTCGCGTTGCGCGAACTCGCGCGGGCGCTGCTGAAACTGTTCGGCCCGGCGACGACGCTCTCGGCGGCCATCGCGGCGTCGGGGACGTGGGCGCTCGGCATGAGTGCGATCAAGTACTTCATCGACGGTGGTTCGATGGACGAAGCGCGCGAGGCGTTCGAAGCCGCGAAGCGGGCAGGGGTACCGAAGGGATTGCTCCCGTCGGGTCTCGGTCCCGAAGCGGAGCGCGAGTCGAACGCGGCGAGCAACTCCGACGAGAAGCCGGACGACACGGACAGCGGTGAACGCTGACGAAGCGGCGCGCTGGCGCGAGCGGGTGCTCGCGTCGATGGCATACGTCGCGCGGGCCTTCGACGAACGCGCCGCGGCGCCGGCGGGTGATCTGGCGCTCGCGTTCGAAGCGCTGCGTGAGATCGCGACCGCGGGTCGTCGCCCTCGTGTTGCTGCGATCGGCCGGCGTGGTGCCGCGAAATCGAGCTTGCTCAACGCGATCGCCAACGAGCCGCGCGCCGAACTCGGTGACGTCGAAGATGCAACGCGCGTCGTGCGCTGGACCCCGCTCTCGTGGGGAATTCACGATGTGCTCTTCGCCGACACGCCGGGCCTGCGCGCATCCGGCCGCGCGCGTCGCGTCGACGACATCGTGCGCGCCTTCGCGGCTTCGCCACCCGACGTGCTCCTCGTGCTCTGCCACGCGACCGAGGTCGACGCCGGCATCGACGACGATCTTCACGACGTGCGCCACTTGATGGATTCGTTCGCGCACCGCGCGGCGCCGTCGGTGTTCGGGATCGTCACGCGCGTCGACGAACTCGACCCTCCGCACGTGCTCTTGCCACCGTTCGACGACGACGAGAAGCAGACCAACATCGCCCGCGCGGTGGACCTCTTGCGGTTTCACCTCGAACGCCGCGGCATCGAACCGGTCGGCGTGATCCCCGTGAGCACCTACGTGCGCTTCGACGTGCAAGGACGCGTTCGCGACGAGGTGCGCTGGAACGTCGAGACGCTCGTGCGCGAGGTGAGCGCATTCCTCCCCGATCCGCTCGAACGCCACGCTGCCGTTGCGATCGAAATGCGCGCGTTGCTCCACGCGGCGATGACGTCACTCACCGATGTGCTCGCCGAACGGGTCGCGCGCACCGAATTCGACGACGTCTCCGCACGCGATCTCCTCGTGCGAGCGATGCGTGGCCTCGCGCCGTATCCGGCCCGCGCGGGCGAGCATCTCGACGACGCCACCGAACGCGCTGCGCCTCTCGGGTGGGCGAGCGATGCGCTCGCCGCGTTAGGTGCCGAACGGTGGAGCGCGTCGGCCGCCGGTGCGCGCGTGCGATCGCTGGGACACGCGCTGCGCGATCGGTTGCTCTCGCGCGTGGGTGACGACGCGTACATCGAGTTCGCGTCGACGTCGAAGATGTCTCCGCGCGGGTGAGGGATTCCCGGCGGGTGAACCCGCGGCAACGACTCCTAAGCTTCGCCTGCGCGAAGCTCGCGGCGACTGCGAGTTGCCTTCGATCTCTTCGGAAGAGACCACCGGTGTGTTCGATGCGA
>CBIHQZ010001485.1:0-1963 GCA_966212315.1 uncultured Myxococcales bacterium | reverse complement strand
GATCGTCGTCGCGCCGAGACCGCGCTCGCGAACTCCGAGCTTCGACTGCGCGCGATCTTCGAATCGCTCCCCGATGCGGTCCTCGTGCATCGCGACGGAAAGATTCTCTATCACAATCAGTCATTCGCTCGGATGCACGGCTTCGACGCCGATGACTCGCTGGTCGGTCGCTCGATCGCAGACCTCGTGCACCGTGACGATCTCCCGTCCGCCAACGCGCGAATCCGCGCCACAGCCGAAGACGGTCTTCCGCAGGCTCCGCGCGAGACGATGCTGCTCTGCCGCGATGGCACGACGCTCCCAGCGGAGATCCGCGGTATTCGCATCGAGTACGGGGGCGAGCCTGCCGTGCTCGCGATCGCGCGCGATCTCCGCCAGCAACGGTCGATGGAAGCGCGGTTGCTCCTTGCCGATCGACTGGCGGCGCTCGGGCGGCTTGCCGCTTCGGTCGGTCACGAGATCAACAATCCGATCGCGTACATGATGGGGACGTTGGAGTTGTTCCGTCGCGAGATGGAATCGATGTCCGATCTGTCCGGGCTCTCGCGCGATCGATTGCTGCAACGGGTGGCGGTGCTCGAAGACGGCGCTCGCCGGGTGCGCGACATCGTGCGCGACCTGAAGGCACTGACGGTGTCGGGGGGACGCGTCGTCGGGCCCGTCGACGTGCATCGCGTGATCGATCTCTGCGCGAACATGGCCGAGCACGAGTTGCGGCATCGAGCGCGTCTCGTGCGCGAGTACGGCGCGCCGTTGCTGGTCGAAGCCGACGAAGCGCGGCTCGCGCAGGTATTCCTGAACCTGCTGATCAATGCGTCGCAGGCGATCGACGCGGGCGCGCCAGAGGAAAACGAGATTCGCGTGTCGACGTCTGCCGATGGCGACGGCTGGCTGGTGGTCGAAGTGCGCGACACCGGACGGGGCATTCCGAGCGCGTTACGCGAACGAGTATTCGAGCCGTTCTTTACGACCCGTGAAGACGCAGGTGGAACGGGGCTCGGGCTCTCGATCTCGCATTCGATCGTATCGGCCTATGGCGGGACGATCGCGCTCGAACCGAACGAACCGCGGGGCACGTGCGTGCGCGTGCGACTGCCGCGAGCGCAAGACGGCTAATGCATCGCCTGCGACGTCGGATCAACTCGATGCGCCCCTTCGACATCGCTGTGCTCGTGCCTCGAACAGCTTGCTCGGGGCGAACGGGTGATGCGATCTCGACGGTGCTGCACCAGCGAGCCTAGGCGTCGTCGTCATCGTCATCGTCATCCGCTGCATCGGCGTCGCGGCGAATCGCGATGTGCACGTTGTTGAACTCGGGGTCGTCGAGATCGCCCCCGTGAAACGCGCGGTAACCGTCCGGCAGCCCCTTCATCTGAATCGGGTGTCCCTCCGGAACGACGGCGCCGAACGCGAGCATCTCGATGAAGCGATTGCAGAGTTCGACCATCGCGCCGCGCAAGGCCGGTTTCACCCCGTGAATGCTGACATCCGGCCGACCGAATTTCCGCATGCCGCGGGTGTGGATCCAGTGCGTGTCTCCGTCTTCTTCCGAGAGAAAGATCGACACGTGCGCATTGGGCACCGGTGCCTCTGGCGTGAAGAACGTCGCGCGGAATTCGTCACTCGAGTACCAGCGGAACGACATCGCGTCGAAGATCCCGACGCCGCCCTTCTCGAGCAGCGCGGTGAGGGTGCCCACGGCGTCGCGCAGATAATCGAGGGTCTCGAAATCGCCGAGTTCGCCGCGGAACGTCAGCATCTGCGGCGCTGCACGGACCGCGCTCGCGAGGTCGGGCTTCTCGTCGAGCATCGTGCCGAACGAGCCCGAGGTGAACGTTCGTGCTTCGGGACCGGCGTTGGACAGGATGCGAACGTCGACACCGTCGGGGACGCCGTTCGTGCGGTACTCGCTGGCGCGAATGCTCATCGACTTCGGGTCGAACGCGCCGAACACGAAGTACAA
>CBIHQZ010001484.1:0-1971 GCA_966212315.1 uncultured Myxococcales bacterium | reverse complement strand
GAACGTCCCCATCGAGGTCTCGATGTCGGCGACGAGATTGCTCCCCGCCGGCAGTCCCGCGGTTGCTTGCGCGAGGGTGAACGGCGCGTGCACGGGATCGGGGCTGGTGGGGTCGGCATGCGCCGGTTCGACCGCGACGTTCTGCGGATCCTGCTGCACGGGCGCGTTCGGCTGCGGCGCGGGGGGCGTGGGCGCAGGCGTCGGCGCGGGCGCGGGCGCGCGATCGTGTCCCGGTGCAACCGCACTCGGCGCCGGCGCGGCGGGCGTCGTCGTATCGGTGGTGGCCTCGACGGCTGCCGGTTCGGCGGCGACCTTGTTCTTCTGGTGCACGTAGAACGCGATCGCGCCGATCAACGCGACGCCGAGTACCGCGGGGATCGCGTAGCCACCGGTCGACGGCGCATCGGGCTCGCGCGGCTTGCGCGATCCGCTCGCCACCGCGGGACGTGCCGTGCTCGGGCCTCCGCCGCCAGCACCGGTTCCACTCACTCGTTTGCTGCCCACTGTTCCCGACTTGGATTGACGCGATTTCGCCATGGCGGGCGTGTGTCTACCACGAAGCGCCGGGCGGGCGGGACGGGCGAAACCGGCGCGCTTGCGGCGCTTCTCGGCCGCGAAACCACGGCACGCTCCGATTCTTCACCACGGTCCGCCGAAATCCTGGCCAGCGACCTTCCGCAACGCTCCGCATGCCTTCCGCAACGCGCCACAACCCTTTCGCCGCGCCAGAAACGCCGAAAGCACAGAACAATATGCCAACGGCAGCGATGCTCCATATCATCGTTTTCTTGGATGCGGCCACGGGTCCCGGGAAATCGTGCGGGTCCCGCGTTGCGGAAGGTCTCCGGCGCGTTGCGGAAGCTATCTGCGGCGATGCGCAAGGCGTTTGGTGGGGTGCGAGAGGGGTGTGTTGCGGTGCGGAAGGGCTCCGGCGCGATGCGCTGGGCGCCTACGCTTTCGGTGTCGCGGTCGCGGGGGCCTTCGGTGCGCTCGCGTTGCTGCTGTCGGCCTCGCTGGCACCGCGTGCTTTGCGCTTCGCGAGCCCGAGCCGAACGAGATGATCGCGACGCTTGATGAAGCTGCGCGCGGTCGTCGACCAGTCCGAGTACCAGGCGTAGAGCGCGAGGAGATCCCCGCGATGCGATTCCGCTGCGGGGTTCGGCGCCGGAACGACGTCGCCCGCCGAGGGCTGCACCGATGCTGTCTCCGCGATCTTGATCAATCCGCGCAGTCGCTTTCGCTCGCCCGGAGTGATCCCGCGCGACGCGAGCAGTTCGACTGCGGCGTGATCCGCCTTGCGCGTGCCCTTGCGATCTTCGCCGTGCTCGAGTGCATCGACGCGATCGAGGAACGTCGACACGCTGAGAATCGAGCCCGCACCGGTCGCGGGCGTGAGGCCTGCGAACACGAACGCGCGCTGCGCCGGGTGGTGTCGTTCGAGTGCCGCCTCCGCGGCCGCGAAGTGCGGCTCGTCCCACGCGTCGAGTTCGGCGACCGCGGCTTGCGCCTGCTGATCGCTCGCGGCGGCGCCCGCGTCGGCCGGTAGACTCACGTAGCCCGCGGCCTTGTGAAGCCGTAACCAGCCTTCCTGATGCTCGTGTTGCGTGTACCCGCGCACCGCGAGTTGACTGGCGATGCCACTGTTGGTGGCAATCGCGCGCAGAAAAGTGAGCGCGCGCGCCGGCGTGCGCTCGAGCGTGTCGTCGCTCGGATTGGACTGATCTCCCATGAAGTCATCCCCTGATGCCCGGCGATGCGCTCCCCTCGAGCGAGACGCGGGCAACGGTCGGCACGGTATCGCGGCGCGCGCGCGGTGGTCCAGGGAGGTGGCGCGAGTTAGTGGGCGGCGGCGTCGCGGCAGTGGAGCAGCACGTCGACGGAGGAGACACCCGCGTCGTCGGGTGTCACGGGGAAGAGTTCGCGACTGCACATCGTGAGCGGCGCGGCGTCGAACGCGTACTGCACCGATTG
>CBIHQZ010001483.1:0-1972 GCA_966212315.1 uncultured Myxococcales bacterium | reverse complement strand
GCCGGCGCCGGCAAAACCGTCGCTACCGTCCGAACCGACTGCGGGTGTGAAGTCGCCGGCCGTCGACAGCCGCGCTGGTATCGCAGGCGCAGTGGCATTGCTGCCTGGCGCGCCGTTGCCGCCAGTCGTGCCTTGAGTACCGACCGCGGAGGTGAGCGGAAGCCCGCATCCACCGAACGCACCGCCCGGTCCGCCGCGACCGATCGCGCCCGAACCGCCGCCTGCGGAGCCGTCGCCGCCAGTCTGACCGTTCATGTTGCCGAAGCCCGCGACACCACCGCCACCACCGGTTGCGTTGCACGACGAAGTGCCCGCGGTGCCTGCAGCGCCACCCGACGAACATCCCGCACAACCGTTGCCGCCATTGCCACCGATGCGGCCCGCGGAACCGGCGATGCCGTCGAAGCCGTCGATGCCCGGGCCGCCGTTGCCCGCGTCGATCGTGCATCCGCGAAGGGTGATCGGGCCGCTCGAGTTGATGAACTTCGTCGCGTAGGAGCTCGCGCCCGGCGCAACCGTGGCCTGCGTGATGATCGAGAAGAGTTGCACCTCGACGGCGCCATTCACTCCGTTCGCGGTCACCGCGGGATTCGCACTCGCCGATCGGATCGTGGTGACGTTCGTCGTCGCTCGCGTCCACCCGCTGGTCGCGTCGTATCCCCCGAACAAGCTCACGCCGCCCAACAAACGAACCTGCCCGGTATACGTCCCGGACGCTACGTACACGTGCTGGATCGCGCCGCGCGACGAGGCCATCGTGATGCCCGCTTGGATCGTTCGGAGCGGTGCCGCCATCGTGCCGGCCGCCCCGTCGTCGCCGGTCGTCGCGACGAAGACACCGTTCGCGGCGTCACCGTCGATGCCGTCGCAGTTCGAATCGGTGAAGGCGAGATCGGGAACGTCGGCGCTCGTGCCGCCCATGCATTCGCAGCCGTCGACGACGTCGTGATTCGCGTCCGTCCATCCCGCTTCGCACTGCGGCTGACAAGCACCGCTCACGCAGCCGGTGATCTGATGCGCGCCCGCCTGGCACTGGTGACGACACGTCCCGCAGTTGAGCGTATCGGTCTGGAAGTCGACGTTTGCCTGATGCGCGCACACGGCGTCGTTGGCAACGATCGAACAGCTGTCGATCGTGCACGAGTTCATGTCGTCGCAATTCGCCGGCGTCCCCGAGCGGCAGTGCATCGTGACCGGGTCGCAGTTGAATACGCCGACGCACGGATCGCCACCGAGCGCGCGGCATCCGAGATCGCCGGTCTCCGAACAATCGATCTGCGAAGGGAGGGCGCATCCGAGTTGCGCCGTGCATCGTTCGCCGCCGGCGGTGTTGCACGCGGTGTGATTCAGCCGGTTGTAACAGCCGCCCATGTCCTCGTTGCACGAGCCGGTTACGCACGCGAACGGTGAAGTGCAGCTCATCGGCGTGCCGTGAATGCAGCAGCCGTTGTTGCAGAGTTCGGTGCCGTTGCACACGAGACCGTCCTGACAGTCCGCGTTCGAGCGACACATCATCGCGCCCGACGTGCACGTCGTGCCTGCTTCGCCTCCGTCGAGACGCGGGCCGCTGTCTCCGAACGAGGTGCCGCCGGAACACGCGACGACCTGCAACGCGGCGCAGATCAGGCCAAGCAACGAAGCGAATCGCATTCGACGACCTCAGGATCCACCGTCGAACCATCTCCGTGGCGGAAGAATGGACGGTGGCTCGCCGAAGGTTATCCGGGCGAGCCTCACGACGGCAAGTACGGCGGGGATTCTTCCGTCGATCTCGTTCGAACGGACTACTCGGCGTCGGCGACCGCGGCGACCGTCGTGGCAGCGTCGGCCCGGCGGTACCGCAAAAGCCATTGATTGCTGGTGCCGGGCGCCACTTCGTGAAGCTCGATCATCTAGAACCCATGCAGCGCGATGCCGGTGTGCGCATCGGCCGCGGTGTAGTTTAGGAAGTGCTCGAACTGAGCGAAGCTCG
>CBIHQZ010001482.1:0-1973 GCA_966212315.1 uncultured Myxococcales bacterium | reverse complement strand
GGTTGCGGGCGCGGCTTGTCGTCGCACCGGCATGGCCTGCGACGGCGGTCTCACCTGCTCGTCGTGGATCCCGGAAGAAGGCGTCTGCCAGTCGGCCGGCACCGCGGGCGGCACGTGCAATCCGCGCAACGCGTCGATTCATTGCCCGGCCGGTCAGGTCTGCCGTTCGTCGTCGATCCTCGCGGGCAACTGCGCGGCGCCGACGATGGAAACCGAGCCGAACGACGCACCGAACGCGAGCCTCACGGCGATCACCACGCCGACGGCGATCAACGGCAGCCTCGCGAGCTTCGACATCGACTGCTACGCGCTCAACGTCCCGGCCGGCCAGGGCATCTACGCCTCGGTCACCGCGCCGTCGGGTGTGTGCGAAGTCATCCAGGACATCACCGAGCTGCAGGTCAGCGTGTACCGCCTCGAAGGCACCACGCCGCGCCTGATGGGCCAGGACACGAACAGCGGCGCACTCCGCTGCCCGCGCATCGACGGCCACGACAACGAGTTCGCGTGGGCACGCAACACCGGCACCGCAGCGCAGACGATGTACGTGTGCGTGCACAATCCCGCGGTCGAACGCGGCCCGGTCTCGGCGTACGCGATCAGCCTCGACGTTCGTAACTGATCGTCGGCTTCGTCTCCTCCCGCCTCGCTCGCGACCCGCCGGATCCCTGGCGGGTCGCGATCCTCCCGGCCTCGCAAATCATCCTGAGCGTAGTGCCCAGTCTTCGAGGCGCGGACTCGGAGGACGCGTCGCGTTGACTCTTTCGCGAGCCGCACGCCGTGTCTGAACGCGATGGGTTCAGGGCTACGGCTACGGCCATGTCCAGGCGCGATGACGCGTCGTTCGTCGCGAGGTCGAGCACGGCCCCAGGGAGAGGGCTGCGACCGACGCACCGAACCGATAAATTCTCGCACCGACTACAAGCGTTGTGTGTACACTCCCGCAGACGTCGGGAGATCGGCCGCTCGTGCCGACCCTCCCCATGCAGAAACGAGAAGAGGAAATCGTGATGGCGCAGAGCGACAAGCGGAAGCAAAGCCTCTACTTCCCCGAATCGATGCTCCAGGAGATCCAGCAGGAAGCCGCGCGCCTCGACCGCTCGCTCTCGTGGGTGATGCAGCGTGCGTGGAAGATCGCGCGGGCCGAGATTCGCAAGCTTCCGTCGGTGAACGACGTGCCGGATGACGGCGCGGACGACGTGCGCGGTCTCGAAGAGGATTGACCGACTCGGGCTTCGACCGCTCCACCGGCGCGCGCCTGGCGAACGAATCACAAGGCTTCGTCGAAGCGCGCGACGGGACGCGGATCTACTACCGCAGTGCCGGCACCGGCCCCGCCGTGGTCCTATCGGACGGCATTCTGTGTGAGGGCTTCGTCTGGAAGTACCTCCGTCCCCGGCTTTCCCAGCACTTCCGCGTCATCCACTGGAACTATCGCGGCCACGGCCGTTCGGGCCTTCCGCGCGATCCCGACCGCGTCACGATCGCCGACCATGCGAGCGATCTCTGGTCCGTGCTCGACGCGCTCGGCATCGAACACGCCGCGCTCGCCGGCCACTCGATGGGAACGCAGGTCTGCCTCGAGGCATATCGCCTGAACGCGGCGCGCACCGACGCGCTGGTCTTGATGTGCGGCTCGTACGGCAAGGTCACCCGCACCTTCCATGGCACCGACGCTCTCTCGCGCATCCTGCCGCTCGCGCTCGATTTCGCCGCGAACTACCCGCGCCTCTTGCGCGCACTCGTCTCGCGCACGCCCGCTAACATCGCACTGCGCATCGCGCGACTGAGCCGCGAGATCGATCCGATCCGCACGCGCGCGGAAGACATGCTCCCGTACTTCGAACATCTCAGCGGCATGGAGCCTGCGCTCTATCTCCGCATGCTCGAAGCCGCCGGGAAGCACACCGCCGAGGATCTCCTGCCGCGCGTGCACGTCCAGCCGGGCGCGCCGCACCCGGCGCTCGCCGAGA
>CBIHQZ010001481.1:0-1974 GCA_966212315.1 uncultured Myxococcales bacterium | reverse complement strand
ACCGCATCAACTGATTCGCCCAGATGACCACGGAGATCCCCGCGTCGCGGAAGCTCTGCGTGGGCGTCTTGTAGTACTTCGTCGGGACGATCACGATCGGCAGGCGATCGGCCCACTCGCGCTTGAACGCGAGGATCTCTTCCGCATCGGCGCGCGCGCTGTGGATCAGGACGGCATCGGCACCGGCGAGTCGGTAGCGCTCGGCGCGCGAGAGTGCTTCCGCGATGCCCCAGCCTGCGATGAGCGCCTCGACTCGAGCCACGATCACGAAGTCGTCGTCGCGCCGCGCGTCGGCGGCTGCGCGAATCTTCAACGCGAACTCCTCGGCGTCGGCGAGCGGTTGCGCCTCGCCGCGAATGAAGCTGTTCGTCTTCGGGAACAACTTGTCTTCGATGCACACGCCCGCGATGCCGCGTGCTTCGAGCTTGCGGACGAGCCGACGCGCGTTGTTGAAGTTCCCGAAGCCCGTGTCGCCATCGAGCAGAATCGGGACGCTCGTCGCGTCCGCCATGAATTCCGCGGTCTCGAGCACCTGCGTCCAACTGGCTTCGTTCGCGTCGCGCACGCCCATCGACGCCGAGATCGACAAACCGCTCGCCCAGATTCCCTCGAACCCGGCTTCCTCCGCGATGCGAGCGCTCAAACCGTTGTGCGCCTCCATCAGGAAGCTCAGTTCAGGGTTCTGAATGATTGCTTTGAGGAGGCTGGTGCGTCTCGTCATCGGTGGCCGGATGATAGGCAGACCGTTGAACCTCGGAAAAACATAGAGCGATTTTCAGGCCGACTTAACGCTCTTCCGAAACACCGTGATTGCTCCGAACCCAGCGCCCTCGAGAATGCGGTGACCGCTCGATGCGATGGTTCCGACGGTGGTCGTGCGTCGGGGCGCCTCACGCGCACGGCCTCGAGGTGGATTCTAGAAATGGCGCAAGAGCGGCTCGCCCACGCGGACCGCAGCGCCGAGGGCCGGCACCATGCGAAGCCCTGCCGGCGCGCACCGCTCGACGAAGACGATGACCGTGGAGCCGAGAACGAACGAGCCGAGTTCATCGCCCTTGCGCAGCGTCGGTGCGACGTCACCGCGGAAGTTCTGCGTTGCCGCGCGTCCGTCGATCGGTGGACGTGGCGGGCCAGGGATGGCGAGATCGATCCGACCGACGATCCCGGCGCCGACGAGGACGACTGCGACGCGCCCGAATGCCGCGGATCGCAACGAGACGACCACGCGCTCGTTACGCGCGAACAATTGCGGCACGTGACGAACGCCGAACGCATTCACCGGGAAGAGCGTGCCGGGAATGCGGTGCACGCGATCGACGGTGGCGTCGCAAGGGACGTGGACGCGGTGGTAGTCACGCGGCGACAGATAGATCACGGCGAAGAAACCGCGTTCGAAAGGCTCGCCGTCGCCGTCGAGGAGGTCACCGGCCCGATACGGTTGCCCCTTGATCGTGAGCGTTCGGTTCGAATCGATCAGGCCCGCATCGACGAGCGCGCCGTCACTCGGTGAGATCAGTGCGTCGGACGATGGGTCGATCGGACGCGCGCCGGCCCGAAGCTGCCGGGCGAAGAACGCATCGAACGAGTCGAATCCACCGGGCGGAACGAGCGCCTCACGGAGATCGACGTCGAACGCCTGCACGTACTTCGCGACGATCGGATCGAGCACCGAGCGTGGCAGTCGCGCGGAGGTCAGCCGTCCGACGGCTCGGGCAAGACGTTCGCGCGGCGCCGCGTGAAGTATCCGCGCGAGCATCGACTCGAAAATGGGCGCGAGCATTTCGCGTCGCTTGTATTCTGATTCGCGTCCGAGGAGAAAGTTGGAGCGCAAAGATGAGTACACAGACGACCGGCGGTGTGGACATCGGGCAGCTGTATGACGATCACGTTGCCGCACAGTACGACGCCGATCCGTTCGGGCTCCTGACGCACAGCCGAGAGGCCGCTGCCGCGCAGATCGGGCGCCATGTCGAT
>CBIHQZ010001480.1:0-1976 GCA_966212315.1 uncultured Myxococcales bacterium | reverse complement strand
TCTTCTCGGCGTTCGACAGTTTCGTCGCGATGGCGCGCGGCGGCGCGGTCTACGGCTTCGGCGATGGAAACGCGCGCAGCAATCCGATCGACGACGGGGATCTTGCGCGGGTGTGTGTGGACGGACTCGACGGCGCGCCCGGCGAACGAGCCGTCGGCGGGCCCGAGGTGCTCTCGCGTCGCGAGATCGCCGAACGCGCGATTGCCGCGGTCGGTGGACGGGCGAAGATCCGCAACATGCCGATCGCACTCGCACGCACGCTCTCGTGGTGCGCGCGGCCGTTCATTCCGCGGGTGGGGCATCTCCTCGCGTTCTTCGCGACCATTTCCGAGATGGATCTGATCGCGCCGATCGCCGGGCAGGCGACGATCGACGCGTATTTCAGAGAGGTCGCGCGGCGGTAGGGCACGACCCGATCACTGCCGCGACTCCGCTCAGCGGCACGCACCTGCGACGCACTGCTGGGCGCCGGCGCAACGCACTTCGCAGCCGCCGCAATTGGAAGGGTCGTTGGCGAGGTTCACGCACGCGTTGCTGCATACGGTCGTTCCGGCGGGACATCCGGTGCACGCGCCCGCGTTGCACACTTCGGTGAACGCGCAGCGCCGATCGCACGCGCCGCAGTGCTTCGGGTCGTCGGTGAGATCGACACACGCGCGCCCGCAATTGGTGAGCGATCCGCTGCACGCGCCGACACACGACCCGGCCTGGCAGACTTCGTTCGCGTTGCAACGATGGCCGCACGCGCCGCAGTGGTTCGGGTCGTACTCGGTGAAGCGGCAGCTCCGATCGCAGGCCGTCGTCCCTGCGAGACACGCGGTGCGACACGTTCCACTCGAGCACACTTCGCCCGCGCCACACGCGCCGCCGCATACGCCGCAATGGTTCGGGTCGAAGCACGGATCGGCGCAGGTCGTGTTGCAGAGATTCTCGTGCGCGCCGCACGTGCCTCCGTTGTTCTGATCGAGCGGGTCGCCGAGGATCGCGGAGGGGCCGCAAGCGATCGCGCCGAACGCGAGCACGAGGATCACGAGGCTGCGAGCAATCGAGTTTCGAATGGTCATGAAGTGCTTCTCCACGCGTTGCATCGGGATCAATGGCTCCCCGCCGTGATGTGAAATTCGACGCGACGGTTCTGTGCATGTGAGGCCGGTGAGTTGCCGGGCACGAGCGGGCGCGATTCGCCGTAGCCGTGCGTTTCGAATCGATCGCGATCGATCCCGTGCGCAACGAGCCAGTCGCGCACGCTGTCGGCGCGCTGTCGCGAGAGTTCGACGTTCTGCGCCGAGTCGCCCGTCTCGTCGGTGTGCCCTTCGATCGACACGTGGCGGATGCGCGGGTTGGCGCGCAGCGCTTCGACGACCGCGATGAGTACCGGCTGGCTCTGCGGAAGGATTCGATCATGGCCCGTGGCGAAGAACACCGGGCGCAGGATGTGGATCTGCGCGTTCTCGACACGCACCAGTCCGGGGCAACCGTTGCGGCGTCGGTCGCTGCTCGGTGCGCCGGCGCGGGTCGGGCATGCGTCTTCGGCATCGGGAACATTGTCGTTGTCCCGATCGGGGAGCGGGCACCCTGCGCGGGCGGGATCCGGATGGAGGCCGTCGGCTTGATGCGGGCACTGATCATCGCTGTCGCGCACGTCGTCGTTGTCGGCGTCGCCGTCAGGACAACCGGGGCGATTCGGATCGGGATGACGTCCCGCGTCGGTGTGCGGGCATCGATCGTGATCGTCGGTCACGCCGTCACCATCGTCGTCCGCGAGCGGGCAGCCGCGTCGATCGGGGTCGGGGTGGCGTCCGTCGGCGGTGTGCGGGCAACGGTCGTCGACGTCGCGAACTCCGTCGTGATCGGTGTCGCGTTCGCGTTCACGTGCGCGCTCACGTTCGCGTTCGCGCTCACGTTCGCGCTCGCGGTCACGGTCCCGATCACGATCACGATCACGATCGCGCGGACGTTCGCGGGCGGCGCGATTG
>CBIHQZ010001479.1:0-1986 GCA_966212315.1 uncultured Myxococcales bacterium | reverse complement strand
CAGATAGCTCACCGGTGTCCACTCGAAGGCCACCGTCTTCACGATCTTGAGTGCGTCGAGTTGCAGCCACGCGAGCGGACGCGCCGCGATGTTGCGCAATGCGAGTCGCGTCATGCAGCGATCGCGGGCGATCTCGCCGCGGGCCTCGGTGCATCCGTCGCTGGGCACGAGGTCGCGGAAGCCACCGCGTGCGTCGGGGAACGTGCCGATGAGCAAGTTCGATCCGCCGTTCGTGCTCACCATCGCGCAGCCGTGGAGCGTGGCGCAGTTGCGAGCAGTCCACGGAAGCACCATCGCGAGCGCGCCGGCGATGGCGGCGACGGTTGCGAGCGCGCGCACGGTGCGTGTCGCGGGTGGAAGCGCGCCGAGGAACGGGGCCGCGAGCAGCATCTGCGGCCGCACCAGTGCCGCGGCGCCGACGAAGAGTCCCGCGAGTCCGGAGGTGCTGATTCGCGCGCGTGTCGCGCTTACGGGCGTGACGCTCACCGTCACCGCGAGCGCGAGGAGCGCACCGGTCAATGTCTCGGTCATGGTCGCGGCGGTGAACAGCGCGGGTCCCGGGGCGAGTGCGTACGCGAGCCCGCCGAGGTAACCGCCGCGCGTTCCGGCGACGCGGTATCCGAGCACCGCCGAGCACATCGCGGAGACCGCCGAGGCGAGCAGATTGACGACATATGCTGCGTACGGAATCGCCACACCGAACGCCAGCAGGAGTGCGAGCGCCGCGGGGTACCCGACAGGAAAGAACGCAGTCGGTCGAAACGGAGGCGCGACGCTCGACCAGTGAACGAACCCGTGACCGGCGTGCAGTTGCTCCGCAAGGCGCGCGTAGATCGCGCCGTCCCACACCGATGGCGCGGGGAGCTTCGCGATGATCAGCGCGCGCACCGCGAGTGCGGTCAGCGCTGCGAGCAGGACGGGACGACGCACGCGAAATTGGCCTCGCGCTGCGAATACCGCCGAGTCGGTCGTTGCCGCAAGCACGGCTTGGCGCGCGATGCGTGATGCGGGACGCGCCCCGCAGTGATTTGCGCGACGAACGCTTGCGCGCGCGGTGATGCGACCCCATCTGATTGCGTGCCGGGCGTACCGCAGACCCCCACAGCAAATTGACCAGGGGTTATTCCTGCGGGCCGACGCGCCGCGATCGAAGCGATGCGAAACGCCTGCGGATAGGCCTCATCCCGCGAATCCACGGGGCCTGGTCCGGTCGCCCGGCATCTATTTCCTCCGCCGTGGCGGTGAGTGAATCCCTGCCAATAAATTGGCGGGCTATCGTTGCGGCCGTCGGCCTTCGCCGACTGCGTGGGTGGACGCGGGGTGGTGCGCGGGCGTTGAGCGGGGTGTTGCGAAGGCGCGACTTCCGCGTCGACGAAGGTCGACATCTCAACGGTAGCCCGCCAATTCATTGGCAGGGCCACGACGGTCCTGCCGAATCACGCCCGCACGCGTCGAATCGTAGACGAACCACTGACTCGTCTACGCGCCTTCGATCTCGTGCGCCTCGCGCGCGCGAACATCGTGGGCGACGATGTGATCGCGCTGGACGAGGTGCGTGATCTCGCGTTCGAAGCCCGACTCGACGGCGCGCGCGTCTTGCGCGAGCACGCGCGCGACGACGACAAACGCTACACTCGCTCCCCACCCCGTTCCTCGCCGACACATGGGCGCGAGGGAGAGCAGAGAGCGGGCCAGCGTCACTGGCTCGGCGATTCAGCCCCGAATGCGGATCGCAACGAAGAGCTTGCCGACGTTCTTCACGACGTTCGGCACGCGCTTGAACAGATTCACGCTCGGCGGACGGATCTCGGCGAGCTTGATCGGCACTTCCTGGATGCGAACGCCCGACCGCTCGGCGCGGATGACGAACTCGCTCGCGAACACGTCCTTGTCGACCAGGCACGCGCGCGCGGTGTCGAGCAGTGCCGTGCGGCGGAAGGCCTTGATGCCGTGGGTGTCGGTGCCCTTGAACCCGAGGGTCGCGCG
>CBIHQZ010001478.1:0-1986 GCA_966212315.1 uncultured Myxococcales bacterium | reverse complement strand
GAGCACCTGGTGCTCAGCCTCCTCGGCACCGCGCTGAAGGACAGCCCCGACGACGTTGCGCGCCTGCGTCACTACTTCCAGCAGATCGTCGCGCCGCGCACGTCGGGCGCGTGGCGTGAGTTCCACGAAGCGCGGCACCACCTCCCGGAGAAATAGATGACGGTGGTGTTCGTCCCGGTCCGGCACCACAGCCCCGCATGTGCGCGGCTGGTGCAGCGGCTCGTCGCCGAGCGCCGTCCGTCGCGCATTCTCATCGAGGGACCGTCGGACTTCGACGCGCACGACGAGCTGCTTCTCCCGCATCGGTTGCCGATCGCGATCTACAGCTACGTGCGCAAGGAAGGCGTGCGCTCGGGCGCGTACTACCCGTTCTGCGTGTATTCGCCCGAGTGGCAGGCCATCCGCGGTGCAGGCGACGCGAAGATCCCGTTCGAGTTCATCGACCTGCCATGGAGCGCGATGGTCGATCTCGATCCCGCCGGCGCGGTTCGCTACGCCGACGGCGCGATGCGGCGATCACGCATGATCGACGCGCTGTGTGCGCGACTCGGCGTCGACGACTTCGATGCGGCCTGGGACACGCTCTTCGAGATTCCGACGGAGAGCGACGACGAGAAGCTTCTCGAGCGGCTCACGCTCTTCTGCTCGGCACTGCGGGCGGCGGACGAAGAAGCAGGCGCCGTCCGCGAGAGCGACCTCGTTCGCGAGGCGTACATGCGATCGCGAATCGCGCGCGCCGTTGCCGAGACGAACGAGACCGACGGCCCGATTGTGGTCGTGACAGGCGGCTACCACACCGCCGCGCTCGCACCGCGCGAAGAACTCGCCTTCGCGATGCCCGCGCGCTCCGAACAAGCCGTGACGGACATCGGCATCGCGCTCACACCCTACAGCTTCGAACGCCTCGACGCGCACACCGGCTACGCGTCGGGCATGCCCTCCCCCGGCTTCTATCAAGCGCTCTGGGACGGCATCGCACCGATGACCCTGGCGATGACCGCGATGCGCGACAAGAAGCAGAGCGTGAGCACCGCCGATCTCATCACGGCCGACACCATCGCCGCGGGGCTCGCATCGTTCCGCGGTCACGAGCGAGTGTTCCGCAGCGACGTGCTCGACGGCGCGCGGGCTGCGCTGGTGAAGGACACGATCGAAGGCGATTCGCATCCGGTCATGGCCGCGCTCCTCGCGGCTTTTCGCGGCGGAGAACGCGGCCGCCTCGCGGACGGAACGCGCCGTCCGCCACTCGCGATCGAAGTGACGGAGACACTCGAGTCCGCGGGGCTCTGGCCCGCGCCATTCGCGCGCACCGTCGATCTTCGTCTGCGCAACACCGAAGAGCGCCATCACTCGCGCCTGCTGCATCGCGCGGTCGCACTCGGACTGCGCGGGTTTCGTCGCATCGGCGGCACCGACTTCACGACGCGCACCGACCTCGCGGATCCATCCGAGCGCTGGGAAATCGTCTGGACCCCCGAACTCGAAGGCGACTGCATCGAATCGGCGCTCTACGGCGGCACGTGGATCGAAGCGGTCACAGCGCGCTTCGCCGAACGCGCCGCGCACGCGCAACGCGACGCCGCCGAGGTCGCGCAGATCTGCCTCGATGCCACGCGCTGCGGCCTCGACGCACTCACGCAATCACTCGCCGCGCAGCTCACCGCGGTGATTCGCGACGAGAGCGAATTCGCGCGTCTCACCGTCGCACTCGGTCACCTGCTCTATCTCTACCGCTTCGACGACACCCTCGGTTCCGCGGGCGGCGCGCTGTATCTCGATCTTCTCGCCGAAGCGTACGAGCGCGGCATCTGGCTGCTCGCGACACTGGGCGACGGATCGCCGCCCGTCCTCGACGGCGTGGCCCGCATGCTCGATGCGCGGCGGCGCTGCCCCGAACGGCTCGTGATCGAACCACTGCGCGACGTACTGCACATCGCAGCACACGACCGCGCGCGCGCGCCCTCGTTGCGTGGCGCGGCAGCAGGC
>CBIHQZ010001477.1:0-1992 GCA_966212315.1 uncultured Myxococcales bacterium | reverse complement strand
CCCACCCCCGTGGCTCGCATGACGCAACGGCTAGCGATTTCATGGCCACCCCCGTGGGTCGTGTGACGCGTCGGATAGAGAAGTTCAGCCACGTGCGTCGGTAGACCAGCGCTTCAGGGGTTACTTTCGCCGCCACCCCCCGGGCTCCCTCAGGCGCGTCGACCGGGACAAGGGGCCACCCACCCCCCTGCGAGAGGGCATTCGGTGCGTGGCTGCGCCTGCTGGGCGTAACGAAGCTTCGTTCGACACGTGAAAACATGCGGCGGCGAAACCGGATCTTGATGGCTGAACGCGCGCTGCCACCCGACACCTCTGTCAGTGCACCGTCCGCGAATGGCGGCCAGATCCGGCGCCCACCGCGCTGCACGAAATCTGATTCATCCGACGAATACTTCGCATGCTGGCCGCGCCCCAGAATGCAACTAAGCAGGACCGTCCCCATTTAGAGCAACTCGTAATCGTCGAGCAACTCCACCAATCGCGCCCGCGCACGCTCTTCCATCGCGCCGTCGCCACGACGCTGCCCATCGATGCGCTGCCAGTACGCGAGCGCATAGTCCCGGCCGCGCCACACGGTCTCCATGCGCGCGACCGTCTCGCGATAGAGCGCGCTGCCCGTCGGCTCCGACGTGAAGACCGCGTTCACGTAGTGAAAGAACGCGAGCGGCGAATCCTGGAGCGACGGCGGAAGCGTTCGGTACGCAGCGATGATCCCGGCGAAGTCTCCGTCGTACGACTGCTGCAGGAAGCGACCGACGATCTCCATCGGCGCGCGCAACTGCGGATCGAACGACGCGGCCTGCAGCTCGGAGTGGAACGTGCCCGAACTGACGATGTGATAGTCGTCGAACGGGTGCTCGGCGTTGCCGGTGAGGCGGAGCAGCACGTAGTCCCAGCGAGTCGGGGTCCACTGGCGGATCGCGAGATGCGGTTCACCGAGCAGCGAACGCGTGCCGAGGCAGCGGTACTGCGATTCGCGCGGCGCGAGATAGCGCGCGAAGTTCTGCGGCGCGGATGGGTCGGCGCGAAGATGCGCGGCGGCATCGGGCGGGAGATTGCCGCGCGCGATGATGCGTTCGGCGAACGCCGCGAAGTCGAAGAGCGGGCGCAGCGTGTCGGTGTTGCCCGAGGCGAACGAAGTCGCGACGCGTTCGCAGAGCGCGCGGTTCGGGTCGGACGCGAGGCGCGTCTCGAGCCGTTGCGCGACGGCGGCGCGCGTCGGGGTCGTAGTGGTGCCGGATGAGGCAGTGGCTGCACCGCATCCGATGAAGAGCGATGCGGCGAGGCCGAGCATGGCGAGACGTGCGCGGATCATGCGCGAGCCATATCACGACGAGCGAGCGGTGAAGCCTCAGCCGGGCACATGCAGCTTCCGCTGCCGGTGTCGGTGAAGTTCGCGTAATGATGCTCGCGCCATGACCCCCGACGACGAGTACGCGCGACGCGGAGCCGACAACGTCGTCACCGAGTGCCTGAGCGTCACGGCCGGCGAGACGGTGGCGATCTGCTGGTGGGACGCCGACGACGAACGCGCGATGCTCGACGGCGCGGTCACTCGCGCGGGTGCGAAGGGGCGGTCGATCGATCTGGCGCCGATCGTCGCGCGGGCTGCACAGGGCGCGACGCGCGAAGAGCTGGCCAACGTGATCGCGCCGCAACTCGATGGATGCGCGGCGGTCATCACAGTCAACGCGAAGGGCGCGCAACCGACGGCGCTGTTCGGCGTGCTCGATGCCGCGCGGCGGATCAACGCCCGGCACGTCGCGCTCGGCATGATCGACACGAAGCTCCTCGCACAAGGAATGCGTGCATCGCCCGATCTGCTCGCGACGATCAACGAGCGCCTCTCGGTCGCGTTCAAAGCACCGTGCACGATTCGCGTGACGAGCGACGCCGGGACCGATCTCGAAGTCGCGCTCGATCCTCGCTATCCGATCGTGCCGTGGTCCGGTCGCCCGGGACGCGGCGAATCGCAGAGCCTCCCGACCGGCG
>CBIHQZ010001476.1:0-1992 GCA_966212315.1 uncultured Myxococcales bacterium | reverse complement strand
TGGCCCGAGGTGCGCGCGAGGGTTTCGAAGTCGACCGATCGCGACAGCAGTCCCTCGGTGAAGATCGGGACCGCCGACGCGCCCGCCGCGAAGATCGCGACCGCGATCGGTTCGCGCGACACCGCTGCACAGAGCGCCGCCATGCTGCCGCCCATGCTGAATCCGGCGATGCCGCGTCGCGTGAAGCCGGCGCGACCGAGCCACGCGAGCAGCGCACGAGCCTCTTCGACCATCGCGACGTTCATCGCGAGATGGTCGCTCACGGTCGCGACGTTCGTTTCGACCTGGTGCGCCGGGCGGCGCGGGCCGTAGAGCGGGTTCTCGAGCAAGAGCACCGAACCGCTGTTGCGCACGTAGCTCGCCCACAACAACTCGCGCGTGCCGTAACCCGCATCGCCGGACGCCGCGAGAACGACGTACACGGGGCGCGAGCGCGCTTCTTCGGGCCGGACGAACGAGATCCAGCGAACGTGCGCCGTGCGGGACGCGGCGGGAAGCTCGCGCACGGGCGACTCGAACACGGCATCGCCGACGGTGAGGCCCAGTGTTCGTGACGGTGCACGCGTCCACCCGAGGTCGATCGCACGCGGCGCTTCGTCGAAGCGACCGGGTCGCGCGAGACTCGCGAGGGCCGCATCGTCACCCCATCCGTGGCCGAACAAACGACGCGCGGGCGAGAGCCACGCCGCCACGTGATCGCCCCAGTGAATGTCCGTCGCAGCCATTCGCCGCGGAGATACACGTTCGGTGCGAGTGTGTCACCGCCCGTGCGCGAGTGCTGGACGCGTCGTCATGAACTGGCAACACTGCGCGCCATGCCCCGGTCCATCTGCGTGTTCTGCGGTTCGAGCACTGTCGTCGATCCGTCGTTTCTGGCGCTCGCCGCGAACGTCGGCCAGCAACTCGCGACGCGCGGGATTCGCATGGTGTACGGCGGCGCGAGCGTCGGAATGATGGGGGCCGCGGCCAACGCGACGCTGCAACACGGCGGGGTCGTGCTCGGCGTCATCCCGGCCTCGCTCGATGCGCGCGAACTCGCGCACCGCGGCGTGACCGAGTTGCGCGTGGTCGACACGATGCACACGCGCAAGAAGAACATGGCGGACGAGAGCGATGGTTTCGTCGCCCTCCCCGGTGGCTTCGGGACGATGGACGAACTCTTCGAGATCACC
Organism: uncultured Myxococcales bacterium; assembly: GCA_966212315.1. Classification (GTDB taxonomy): domain Bacteria; phylum Myxococcota_A; class Polyangia; order Polyangiales; genus CBIHQZ01. The sequence continues at coordinate 820 of CBIHQZ010001476.1, read as the reverse complement.
ACCTGGCGGCAGATCGATCTGCACGCCAAGCCGATTGCGTTGATGAACGCGAACGGGTTCTACGACCCGCTCATCGCCTGGATCCGCCACGCGACACAGCAACGGTTCGTTCCTCCGGCGGTGCAGAACGCGATCGAAGTGGTGTCGACGCTCGATGAACTCGGCGCCTGGATGGATCGTGTGCCGGAACGTCCGATCGACATTCGCTGACTCGATGCCGCACCACTTCGACACTGCCCTCGCCATCATCGATCGCGCGATCGCAGCGCACGCGACGCCGGGCGCGCAGTTGTCGGTGCGTTGGCGCGAAGGCACCGAATGGTTCGCATTCGATGCGGCGCGCGGCACGCTCGATTACGGCGATGCAGCGCAACCGGCGACGGTCGAAACTCGCTACGACTACGCGTCGGTCTCGAAAGCGATCGTGGCACTCGCGCTGATTCGAATGGCGTCGCGGGGCGTGGTCGATCTCACCGCGCATCTCGGCGACGTGCTTCCTCTCGCGCACGGACGCCCCGCGCAGGACGTCACGCTCGAACAACTGGCTGCGCATCGAAGCGAACTCCCCGCGTGGTACCCGTTCTTCCAGGCGGTCGAACCGCGCGAAGCAGAACGCGGCGGCACTCGCGAACGCGTGTTGAACGATGTCGCGATGTCGGTGCTCGAACCGAACGGCGGTCACGCCCGGTACAGCGACGTGGGGTACATCCTTCTCGGCGCGGCGATGGAAGCGATCACCGGGCAGTCGCTCGATCGCATCGTGCGCGACGAGGTCACCGCGCCGCTCGAACTGGACGACGAGATCGCCTACCGCGGCGTG
>CBIHQZ010001475.1:0-1993 GCA_966212315.1 uncultured Myxococcales bacterium | reverse complement strand
TCATCGAGCACGACCCACCGCCGCTGATGGCCGGGGCCGACCGGCTGTTCCCCGATCTTCGCGTGGGCACTGGCTACGTCGAGATCGTCGGCTTCGCGACCGCGACCTTCCTCGCGCACCGGCTCGCGCAGTACGCCGCCGCGGGCGTCACGAACGTCGTCCTGTGCATCGACGAGCAGCGCTCCGCGGCCCTCGACGCCTTCGCGAACCCGAGGATCCTGCCGTTCCGCAAGCGGATCGACGCGCACGCGGTGCTCGCCGCGCTCGGCCCCGGACCCCACGCGCTGTGATGGTCCCCGGCGATGGCGCGTGCGCTGGTGCCGCGCCCCCGATCCCTGCGATCGTCCGCACATGATCACCGACGACCAGGCCCAGCACTTCGCCGCCGAGTGGATCGCCGCGTGGAAAGCCCACGATCTCCCGCGCGTCCTCGCGCACTACAGCGATGACTTCGAGATGGCGTCTCCGAAGATCGCGACCATCGCCGGGGAGCTTTCGGGCGTCCTCCGCGGCAAGCCCGCGATCGCTGCCTACTGGCAGAAGGCGATGACGCTGATCCCCGGCCTCCACTTCGAGCTCCTCGGCGTCTTCACGGGCGCTCGCTCGGTCGCCCTCCACTACCGCAACCACCAGAACAAGCTCGCGGTCGAGGTCTTCGAGCTCGGCACCGACGGCAAGGTCACCCGCGCCGCCGCGCATTACGACTAGATCGATCCCGAGCACCGAAGGGCGGAGGATCCCCCTCGCGCACCGCCTCTCGGCCGTTTGCGCGGGGCGCTACTGCGTACCGATCGCGAGGCGCGTGAGACCCGCGGTCTTCGCGCGCTCCATGATGTTCACGACGCGGCCGTGCTGCACGCCCTTGTCGGCCTTCAACACGACCTGGGTCTGCTTGTCGCGCGCGAAGGCGGCGCGAAAGATCGTGTCGAGATCCCCGTCGGGCATGGCTTTGCCACCGACGACGACATCGCCCTGGATCGGGATGACGAGCACGAGCGACGCCTTCGCGGGATCGATCTCCTGCGCCGCACCTGACGGCAGGTTGACCTTGATGCCGGAGCGCTTCTCGGCCTCGTCTTCCTTCCGCTGCTGCTGCGTCTTCTGCTTCTCCTGGTTGCGCTCGACCTGCACGGCGAGAGCGCTGACCATGAAGATGATCACCATCACGAGGAAGACGTCGGTGAGCGGGGTGATGTTGATCTCGGCGAAGATCGACCCGTTCTCGCCTTCCTCCGCGTCGTCGCCGGAATCAGGCAGCTTCCCGATCGCCATCGTCGTCGCCCTTCGTGCGGTTGGTGGGTTTCTCGGCGCGGGTGTCGTCGGTCTTCTTCGCGCCGCTCTCGAGCAGGAGCTCGAGGAACTCGTCGGTGAGGAGCTTCATCTCCGTCGCGATGCGGCTGGCGCGCTGGCTGAAGTAGTTGAACAGGATGACCGACTCGACGGCCACGAGGATGCCGGCGGCGGTGACGACGAGCGCCTCCGAGATCGGGCCGGAGACCATCGAGAACTTCACGGACTCGTCGCCCTTGAAGCCACCCATCGCCGACATGATGCCGACGACGGTGCCGAACAGACCGACGAACGGGGCCGTGGCGCCGATCGTGCCGAGCATCCAGAGCCGCGTGCGGAGATCCTGGTTGACGCGCAGCCGCTCGCGATGAACCGCGGTGACGACGTGCTCGGGCTTCGCCCGACCGAGACGCTCGTAGCCGACGAGGAACACGTCCGCGATCGGCGACTTCGAGCGCTCGCACGCGGAGCGGCTCTCCTCGAGCGCACCGCGCGACAGACCGCGCGTGACGAGATCACTCAGCGCCCGCGCGCGCGTGACGAACTGCCACTGCGCGATCGAGCGCTCGATGGCGACGGCGAGGGCAATGACGGAGAAGGCCACGACGACCCACATCGCGCCACCACCGTGGCCCATCAGCTCCCAGATCGATTGGTCCATGAGGTGCCTGAAACCTGCCTGAAACCGTTGATAGCACGGCCA
>CBIHQZ010001474.1:0-1994 GCA_966212315.1 uncultured Myxococcales bacterium | reverse complement strand
GGTGCGCATGCGCAGATCGTCCTTGAGCGCTGCGTCGTCGAGGCGCGAGAGAATCGGCTCGGGATCGTGACCGGCGGCGCGGAGCACATCGCGAATCGTCGCGGGATCCGATGGCTGGCGTCCTTCGATCCAGTAGGCGCGATAGAACCCGTGCACGACGCGCGGATCGACGCCGGTCGCGATCGTGGCGCGTAATGCTTCCACGGTGCGCATCGGATGTTCGCGCGGCATCGCGAGCGGCACGCCGAAGAGATCGGCCCAGCGATTCATGTCGGCAAAGTTGTGCGCCGCCTTAGGGGGCGAGAGCACGTTCATCAGGTTTTGCGGCGTGGCGACTGCGCGAAATACGCCGCCGAGAAGCATCGGCTGCCAGGTGAGCTTTGCGCCGGTGCGAGCGGCCAGCGACTCGACCTGCGCGCTCGCGAGGTAGGCGTACGGGCATGAGTAGTCGAACCAGAAATCAAGGTTGTCGACGCGACGGGTGCTCACGGGTGCGCGGAGCCTAGTGCAGCGCGATCGAGCTCGCATCATGCCGTTCCGTCAGTCCGCACCGGCTTCGCGGACTCCGAAGGGCGAAACGGCGGCCGCCAAAACGTTCGTGGTGAGCAAGCTCCCGCGCGAAAGCGCTGCCGAACCATGCGGCGAGGCATCGGCCCGTCTCTATTGCGAAGTCACCCGGTTTCGATGGTTCAGGGCCAGGGCTACGGCCAAGACCAGGGTCCGAGGGGTAGATCGGTTGACAGTACATAAGTCGGATGTATTGTACCTCGCGACTCGACCATGCCCCGCAAGCCTTCCAATCCCCTCGACGCATCCGCCAGCCCGCCGCGCAAAGCCGACATCGTCGCGCGCGCGATCCTCGATCGAATCGTGCACGGGCAATCCCCCGCCGGCTCGGTGCTCCCGAACGAAGCAGAGATCGCGGGCGAGTTCGACGTGAACCGCAGCGTGGTGCGCGAGGCGATCAAGTTGCTCGAAGTGCACCGACTCGTTCGCCCGGTGCGACGACGCGGCACGGTGGTGCTCGATCCGCTCGCGTCGATGAGCCCCGAGGTCGTGCACGCGATGCTGCGCGGCGCGCGTGGCACCATCGACCTCGCGTTCTTCGAGAGCCTCCTCGAGATCCGCGCCGTGCTCGATGCACAGATCTGCGCGCTCGCGGCCGAACGACGCACGCAGAAAGATTTGAAGGCGCTCGAGAAGGCCCTCGCGACGATGCGCGCAGCACCGGACGCCGCGCACTACGCCGACGCGAACGCCGCATGGGGGCTCGCCCTCGCCGAAGCAGCGCACAACCCGGTGTGCGTGATGTTGTCGCACTGGAATCGTCAGGTCGTGCGCGAGTTGATGCCGGTATTCGCCGCGATCCAGCCACTCGGCGGCACGCATCTCGATGGACTCGCGATCATGGTCGAGTGCATCCGTGCGCGCGACGCCGAACGCGCCCGCACACTCGTCGCCGCTTTTCACGCGTGGGCCACCCCGCGCCTGCTGACTGCAGCCTCGCTCGCCAACGGAACGCCCCTCGCGAAGGTGCGAAAGGACATGCGATGAACCACGTGACCAACGCTCTGCAAGATTCCGAAGCCCATGCCGAACCGCGACGTGACGGCGCCGCGACGCACCGGCGCGTGAGCGGTCTTCATGTGGTGACGCTGCGCGGAAGCTTTCGGGAGATGGGGCGGCAACACGGCGTTCTCCTCGCGGATGAAATCCGACGCGGACCGATTCCGTACTATCGAAGCTTCGTCGAGAAGCTCATGGGTGGCAGTTCGTACGGTCCGCTCGGGCCGATCGCGCTGGCGTTGTTGCAGCGCACGGTCGGACAACGCGTCGCACGCGAGATGCCGCCGTTCGTGCTGGAAACGCTGCGTGGACTCGCCGACGGCGCGGGGCTGCCGTTCGAACAAGTACTCGAAGGCTGCACGATGCCCGACACCCTGCTGTGGCTCGCCGCGCGGATGATGGAGATGAAGCGCCTGCCGCCGGCCGTT
>CBIHQZ010001473.1:0-1996 GCA_966212315.1 uncultured Myxococcales bacterium | reverse complement strand
GCGTCGGGGCTCGCGGCGGCGGTTGGAGCGTTCGCCAGATCAGGTACGCCATCGCCGCTACGAAGAGCACAAGCACGGCGACGAACGTTGGAATCGGCGCGCGAATCATGGTGCTCACCGCGAACACGATCATCAGCGCGTAGAACGCCCGCATCGCGACGACGTCCGACTTGCGCTGACGGCGTTGTGCTTCGAGCCCGTCACGCGTTCGCCGCACCCGGTCGTTCAACGGCTGCAGTTCGAGTGTTGCGTCGCACACGTCGATCGCGTCGTCGACGAAGCCGCGCTTGGAATAGAGATGCGCGAGATTGAGCGTCGCGCTCGTGAGCCCGGGCTTCAATCGCAGTGCTTCCCGCAGCGCCCATTCGGCCTCGTCGTGCGCCCCCTGTTGCAAGAGCGAGTAGCCGAACTCCTCCCATCCCGGCCAGTAGTTCGGATCGAGTCGCAACGCAGCCCGCGCACTCTCGGCGGCGGCAGCGTGATTCATCCGCACACCGAGCACCCACGCCAGGCGCCAGTGGGCGGTCGCGTCGGTCGGCGAGAGACGCACCAGTTTGCGCGCGCAGTCCTCGGCCTGTTCGAGCGCATCGCAGAGCCCGTACACGCGCGAAGCTTCGTCGAGCAGCGTGGGGTTCTCGGTGTCGAGCGAGAGCGCGATGTCGATCGCACTGCGGGCGCCTTGCTTGTCTCGCGCGTCGGTCAGCGCGATCGCGAGCCGCGCGTAGTACCTCGGCGCACTCGGATGTAGGCGCACGGCTTCGCGCAACTGCTCGACCGCCTCGTGCGCTTTGCCCGCGACCTGCAGTGCGAACCCGAGAAGATAGTGGCCGTAGCCGTCACCGGGGGAGACCGAGAGTGCGGCGCGCGCCGAGTCGATGGCTTTGTCGTACGTGCCGAGTCCGAGGTACGCGCGGCAGAGGAACAACTGCGCGTTCACATCGCGCGGATTGATCGCGAGCGCCGCGCGCGCTTCCCGTTCGGCGACGGAGAAACGCCCCGCATCGAGGGCCGCCCCGGCGCGTGCGCGATGTCGCTGTCCGATCTGCTGCGGGTCCACGACGGCTCGATGTGAATGCTAGTGCACGGATCGCAGTGCGGCGAGTGGGCTCAGGACAGGTTGTTCTTCCGGATGTAATCGCCGATCTCGTCGTACTGACCCGCCTCGTTGGCGTACTGCGCGTAGTTGCGCGCGGTGGTGAACCACTCACGGGTCGTCGGTTTGATGCGCGAGCGCGCCTTGTCCAGATGAGCGTGGGTGATCGGCTCCACCGCGCCGCGTGCGATCGATTGCGTGATCGCGAGTTCCGCGGAGAAGTCGATGAGGTGCTCTAGATCCGCACCCGACCACCCTTCGGTCGCCCCGGCAATCGCTTCCCAGTTCACGTCCGGAGCGAGCGGCTTGTCGCTGGATTTCAGCTTCAGGATCTGCAAACGCGCGACTCGATCGGGCGGCGGCACGAAGAGCACCTGGCTGAATCGCCCCGGCCGTCGAAACGCCGGATCGACGTCCCATGGCGTGTTCGTCGCCGCGATGACCAGCACGCGATCGTTGCGACTCGCGAAGCCGTCGAGTTCGGCGAGAAACTGGGTGGTCACCCCGCGCATCGTGCCCGTCACGTGCTTCTGCCGCTGCAGCGAGAGCGCGTCGACCTCGTCGAAGAACAGCACCGACGGTGCGCGCCGACGCGCATCTTCGAACACGCCGTGCAGCGCGCGTTCGCTGTTGCCGACCCACATGTCGAGCACTTCGTGGAGACCGACGTTCATGAAGTGCGCGCGGCATTCGCCGGCGGTTGCCTTCGCGAGGAACGTCTTGCCGCAGCCGGGGGGTCCATAGAAGAGGAACCCGCCCGACATGCGCTTGCCGAAGGCTTTGAACAGATCGGGGTTCGCGAACGGATAGATGATCCGCATGCGGATCTTCTCTTTCACTTCGTCGAGTCCGCCGACCTCCGCGAACGTAACGCGCTCGGCATTCGGATCCGCGGGCGCAGTG
>CBIHQZ010001472.1:0-2001 GCA_966212315.1 uncultured Myxococcales bacterium | reverse complement strand
GTCGCTCGCGGTCGCTGCGTTCGGCGCAGCACATGTGGTCGACGACGTGAATCGCGCGTTCGTCGGGATCTTCGTGGTGGCGGCGATCGCTGCACTCGCCAACTTCGTGGCGGCGCCCGTTCGAGCGACCGACACCGCCGACGCGACGTAGTTCGCCGCTCGTTAGAGATCGTTCTCGAGCGACGAGCGCGCCGCCGTCACGGTCGTCGTGCTCGGATGTTCGGAGGTGACGTCCGCGTCGTCGTTCATCGGATCGGGATCGCCCGTGCGCGCGATGACGTGCGCGTGTTGCGACCAGGCGCGATGCGGTCCGGGCGGGGACGCGACCGCTTCGATCTGCAATCGCTCGCCGTCGCCCATGCGATCGACGGTGCAGCGAATGGCGTTCGCGTGAGAGCTGCACGTGCCACGACCGATCGTGACCGATGCGAGCGATACGCCCTCCGGAAGCTCCGTCTCGATCACGGGCGCCACCGCGGCATCGGGACCGAGGTTGGTGACTTCGAGATGCACCACGTAGCGACGGGCGTGATTCACACGCCGCACCGCGACGCTCGCAGCGATCGCGAGATCCGCGAGGGCCATCGCGCTCCCTTCGATGGCAATGGTTTCGAACGGGCCTGCCGCGAGTGCGTGCGTGTCGCGCGGAATGTTCACCCGCACCGGTAGCGTCGCGTGCACATCGACACCGTCGGTGCCGAGTTGATGGGAGTCGTTCGCGCCCCACGACCACATCTCACCGCCGCGGGTGAGAACGGCCGAATGATGCGCCGACGCAACGACGTACTCGACGTCGCGTACATCGCCGACCCGCGTGGGCGAGAAGGTATCGCGCATCGTTCCGATCCCGAGTTGCCCCGCATCGTTCGCGCCCCATGCAACCACGCGACGCTCGTCGCCCATCACCGCCAGCGAGTGCTCGGCACCGGCAGCGATCGCGGTCGCGTTGGCCACGCCGTCGACCCGCGTCGGAATGCGCAACACCGTGGCGCGCTCGCGACCGAGTTGCCCGCGGTCGTTGGCGCCCCATGCGTACACCGACCCGTCGCTCGAGAGGGCGAGCGCATGATCGCTCCCCACGGCGATGGCGTTGACCGATGCAAGCGACTCGATGCGCACCGGTGCCGCGACGCACTCCGACGGATCGCGAGCGAGCTGCGAATGATCGTTGGAACCCCACCCCCACACGCTGCCGTCGCGCGCGAGCACGAGTGAGAAGCCGTCACCGGCCGCGATGGCGCGCGCGGGTGGAAGCCCTTCGACCGGGGATGCGTGATCGGCATCCGCGTCGGGTGTGCTCACGCACGTGACGCCCCACGTCCACACGCTGCCGTCGGTGCGCAACGCGAGTGCGTGCCGAGCGCCGGCCGCGATCGCGGTCATGCCCGCGCCCATCGCGATGGTCCGCGGCGCGTCGACGGATTGCTGCGCGCCCGCAGGAATCCGCCACGAAATGACGTTGCCGCTCGAAGTAAGTCCGAGCGCGAACTCACCGCCGATTGCCACCGCCGACAAGCCGCCCGGCACGCCGTTCATCGGTAAGTCCACCGGGCTCGACGACCCGCGCACGATGCGCCCGACGCCCCACGGACTTCCTTGCGCGGCGGCGGCCGAGGCAGTCGTCGTGATGGCCAGTGCGACTGTGAGGCCGATGAAACGCTTCGACACGACAGCGCGTCGGCGATCGACGAGGTGCATGCGCTACCAGATGCCGAAGGGTCAAAGCAGCGCACGGGGGCAAGCTTCGACGACAGCAATCATCGCCATGACGAATGCGGTCGATCGCCCCGCGTGATCCGGGTCGCGATCGATGGCGAGGCGAGCTGCGTGGAGGTGATCGAAACGTGCGCACGCGAGCGGCGTGCGCGTCAGGCGGGGTGATGCAGTTCAGGCCCGAGGCGAGCGGCGGCGAGCTGCCGTCAGCGCAAGCGCGAGTCCGGCGACGACGAGGGCGATCTCGTTGCGCGAGTGCGAAGCAGGGCGTGCGCTGCATCCGCCCAT
>CBIHQZ010001471.1:0-2003 GCA_966212315.1 uncultured Myxococcales bacterium | reverse complement strand
TTCTCGCGGTCGCCGATGCACCGATGCACCGATGGTCGGATGAGCGATGAGCCGCACCGATGGTCGGATGAGCGATGAGCCGATGGCCCGGTGGACTGTGGTGGCGCGTCGTGACGCGCCTGCGTGACCGGGCATCAATCCGATCCGGTGTGGCGGCGCGATCGCACCACGCCTCCATCCCCTCGTCCCATGCGATATTCCCCCGCGAAATGACCATCCCGCGCGCGCGACGAAGGCCGCACTGCCTCGCATCTCTGATGGCCCTCGTGACGGGATGCTCCGCGGCCGCACACAACACCGCGCACCCGTCGCCCGCTTCAAGCGCACCACCCACGCAGGTGTCTACACCGCCCGCGGCTGCCACGATTTCTTGGCGTGCAGTGCCATTGCCGATCGCAGTCCCGACGCTGGTAGGCAGCGACGAAGACGACTTCTACAACATCGATCTCGACGTGTCCGACGACCATCGCGAGGTCGATTGGATGCTCGGGTCGATGCGCGCGCGTGTGCGCGACGGACGTGTCGAATGGGCGCCGCAGCTCGCATGGAGCGGCATCGCCGGGCACGCGCGCGACGGCGAGCACTGGTACTTCGCGACGCACAACGGCGCGCTTCTTCGTGCCGATTCGTTCCTCGGACCCATGACTCGCGTCGCGGAAGCGGGGGCCTTTCTTCAACACGGGTACACCTCGCGCGGCCGCGTCCTCGCGATCGCCACGAACGGCGACTTCTACGCTGGCGGCAGCGGCGATCGATTCAGCCTGATTCGCCCGCCGAGCGCTGGACGCTGGGTCGACATCGGCTTCTTCGACGCAGACCACGGCGTCGGCGTGACCGAACCCGGCGACGTCTTTCGCACCGACGATGGCGGCCTCACGTTCCAGTCCGTCGCGGGCATCGACGGCGCCGCGTATCGCGTGGCATTCGAAGACGTCGGCGGTCGCATCGACACGACGCGAGCTTCACTGCGAATCGATGCGCAACACGCGATCGTTCCGTTCGGCCCGGGCACTCCCACCGACGTGCACGATACGCGTCCCGAAGTTCGCGACTCCTTCGGCGCGGTGTTCCGTGACTGGCTGAGCACGCAGCCGATGATGCGCGCACGCCTGCTCGCCTCGAACGACGCCGTCGAACTGCGCGACGGCACACTGCTCACCGTGCGCGGCGATCGATTGATCTCCGTGCACAACGGAGAGATCGCGCAGTCGAGTGTTGGCGGCATCTCGACACGCATCGTCGACGACTCGCACTGCCTCATCGCATCTCACGGCGCCGACTTCGCAGCGATCTGTCGCGAGCGCGGATCGTCCGCGGTGCGCCGCTGGGATCGCAGGCGCAATCACTGGTTCGATTCGGCGCGCATGACCCCCGCACGCGAATGCTCGCCCGGGCACGGCGGCGCCAATCTGATCTATTGCACCGGCCGCTGCGGAAGCGAGTCTCGCGTCTCCGACGACGCGTTCTGCTGGTCCGATGGTGGCGAGTGGCACACGCGTCTCGGCCCTCGTCCCGAAGGCCGCTTTCTCGTATCGGGTCACACCGTGATCTTCTTCGACACCGACGCGGAAGACTCGCCCGTCTCGCACTACCGTCTCGACGACAACGGCGCGCCCGAACCACTTCGAACCGCGCCCGCCGACGCAGTGATCTTCGACGTCGGCGCGATCGATCAGACGCACGTCTCGATCGCGGCAACGGTGAACGGCCGCCGCTCCGTCGCCGTCGGAACACCCGACTCGTTGTTCGAACTCCACCCCCTTCCCGACGGCGTATTCGGGGTTCGCTTCGCGGACGAAACACACGGCGTCGCATTCGGGCGAACGCTCGAGTACGTGTGGTCCACCGATGACGGCGGCATCACATGGACGCGGCTCGCGCTGCCCGTCGATGGCGACGTCGTCACCACCGAACTTTTCCAGGGCAATGACGCCGAGGTCACGTGCACCCCCCACGGATGCGCCCTCGCGGGTCTCGTCTTCTGGGGCCCGCTCGCCGCCGCG
>CBIHQZ010001470.1:0-2003 GCA_966212315.1 uncultured Myxococcales bacterium | reverse complement strand
ATTCGCACCGATGCGCATTGCGACTTCTGCGATGACGGCGGCGTGTGCCTCGACCTCGCCACGGATCCGCTCAACTGCGGTGCGTGCCGGCGCACGTGCTTGACCGCACCGAACGCTCGCGCCACCTGCACGCGCGGAACGTGCGGCGTCGAGTGCTCGGGGACGTTCGCCGACTGCAACGTCGATCCGGCCGACGGGTGCGAGACGGATCTCTCGTCGAGCGCGCTTCACTGCGGAAGCTGCATGCACCCGTGTACACCGCGAACAGGACTAGGACTCGCGCCGACCTGCGTAGCCGCGCAATGCCGCGATGCATGCGATTCGACGCACGGCGACTGCAACGCCGACCTGCAGTCCGACGGATGCGAATCCGATCTGCAGTCGTCGTCGACGAACTGTGGCGGGTGCGGAGTACCGTGCGCCGCGCCGGCAAACGGGAGCGCGACGTGCACCGAGGGCGCGTGCAGCCGGATGTGCAATCCGAACTACTTCGACTGCGACGGCGATCCGTCGTCACTCTGCGAGACCAACGTCGCGACCAGTGACTCGCACTGCGGCGCTTGCGGCAACCGCTGCGGTACCGGCACTCACTGCGTCAGCGGCGCCTGCCACGTGTAGCCGCGTCGCGGCTCGCTCAGCGATCGCCCCAGCCCATCATGCCGGGACCACTTCGCGTGGTCGTTGTCGGGCTGCTCGCGTTCTGCGTCGGCGTGCGATTCGTTCGCGATCCGCGCACGGACCGAGTCGCGCCCGTGACGGTGTGAACGACAGGCGCGATCGTCGTGCCGAGAGTCGGCGCAGCGTGGACGGGCGTCGGCGGTGGCGCCACGGGTGTCGGCGTCGTGCCAGGACTCAGCGCCGATGCGGGCGCCGGTTCCGTTGCCGGATGCGTGACTGCGGGCGGTGCCGGCACCGAGGGGGCATTCGGCGGCGGCAGGGTGACCGCAGCGCTCGTCGTCGGCGAGGGCCGCACCACCGGCGTCGTTGCCCGTTCCGACGATCCGGTGAGTTTCACGGTGGCAACGATGCCGACCAACGCGATGGCGACCGCGCCGATGAGCATCGCTGCGCGGGGAGCCTTCTTTTGCGCGCCGCTTTCGCTGCCCCGCCCCTCCCAGTTCATGTGAGTCGGCGGAACCACTGGCGCGCCGGCGTCGGGAAGCATGCGGCCGCTGCCGCTCATCGAGGCCAGCGTGTTGGCGGGGCGGACGGGCTGCGCGTTCTGAGTCGCGGACGCACTCTCGAACGTCGACATCGAAGCGACTGTCGGATCGCTTTCGATCGTCGCGAGCGATTGCAGCGCTCTGAACTGCTGCGTGTTGTTCGATTTCAGAAAGCCGAGTACGGCACGAACGAAGTCTTCCATCGTCGCAAATCGCTGCGCCCGATCCTTGGCGAGCGCGCGATGCACCAGATCGGCAACCGGCTTCGGCAATGACGGCACGAGCGACGCGATCGGCGGCGCTTCTTCCATCACCAGCTTCAGGATCATCTGGTTGTAATTGTCGGCGACGAGCGGCAACTGCCCCGAGATGCACTGGTACATCACGACGCCCATCGCCCAGATGTCCAGTTGCCGATCGACGGCCCGTTCGCCGCGCGCCTGCTCCGGCGCCATGTAGTACGGCGTGCCGAGAATCGCGCCGGTACTCGTGCGGGCGAGCGCTTCGCCGGTGGAGATCTTCGAGATGCCGAAGTCGAGCAGCTTCGGCACGATCGCGCCGTCGTCGGTCTGCGCGAGAAAGATGTTCGCGGGTTTGAGATCGCGATGAATGATCCCCTTGGAGTGCGCGACCGCGAGCGCATTCATCACCGGCAAGAGCACGTCGAATGTCTCTTGCACGGACAGACGCTGGAGCGAGTGCAGGCGTGCCGCGAGATCCTCGCCAGCCAGATACTCCAGGACGAGGTACACGATCGATGTCTCGTCCACGCCCATGTCGAGCACCTGGACGATGTTGACGTGATTGATCGCGGTCGCCGCTTGCGCCTCTTGCAGAAAG
>CBIHQZ010001469.1:0-2005 GCA_966212315.1 uncultured Myxococcales bacterium | reverse complement strand
CACGAACGGCACCGATCGTGCGGCGGTCATCGTGAAACTCGCGCACGCGCACATCGGCACGCAGACGGCCGATCGCGCACTCGCGACGCTGGAAGCGGGCCTGGCCGAGAATCCCGATGCGCTCGACGTGCGAACACTTCTCGCGGAGCAGTACCGCGCGACGGGAGCATGGGAACCGCTCGCTCGCATGCTCAACGACGGCGCGTCGCACGTGAGCGACCCGGCCGCGCAGTTCGCGTACCTCCGCGAGTCGGCCGACATCTATCAGCGCCGCCTGCTTCAGCCCGAGACCGCGATCCCGATCTTCGACCGCGCGGTTGCTCTCGCGCCGCAGGACCGTCCGATCCGCACCGCGTTCGCCGATGCATTGCGTGCCGCGAATCGACTGGAAGAAGCGCGCACGATTCTCGAGGGATTGATCACCGAGTTCGGCCGGCGCCGTCCGCCGGAGCGCGCGGCAGTGCACTTCTCGCTCGCGCAGATCGCACGCACGCGCGGTGATCTCGACGACGCGCTCGCGCAGCTCGACGTCGCGGCCAGCATGGACATGCAGCACGCGGGCATCGCGAAGATGCTCGGTGACCTCGCCCGCGACCAGGGCCAGCTCGATCGCGCCGAGAAGGCCTATCGCGCGCTGCTTCTCACGGTTCGCCGTCAGAAGCCCGAAGCGCTCGATGCACCCGATGGCATCGCCGCCAGCGAAGTGCTCTTCGAGCTGTATCGCCTTGCCAATCAGCAGGGCGAAACGGACCGCGCGCGTGAAGTGCTCGAGTCTGCGTTCGAGACCGCCGCGCAGAGCGAAGCCGAAGGGCGTCGATTCGAAGCGCAACTTCGCGGGCTCAACGATCCGGAACTTCTGCTGCGCTCGCTGCAGAACCGCCTCTCGCGCACGACCGATCCGAATCACACCGCGGCGATCCTCCGCGATCTCTCGGAGGTGCTCACCGGACTCGGTCGCGTGAACGAAGCGCTCGACGCGAGCCTTGCGGCGCTCGAAGGGAGCCCGGGGTCCACCGCCCTTCTCGAGGGTGCGCGGACGCTCGCGACGCAAGTCGGCGCGCTCGATCGGTACGCCGAAACGCTCACGCGCGCCGCGGAACGGGCGCGAGACAACGGCGACGTCGGCGCCGCGTGCGACATCTATCTCCGCCTCGGCGCGCTCTACGAAGGCGAACTCGCGAACCCCGCGCAGGCTGCGGCCCGCTACGCCGACGCCGAAGCGACGGGAGACCGTCAGGTCGAAGCCTGGCGCGCACTCGATCGTGTCTGTGCCGCGTCCGGCGACAAGGCCGGCCAGGTGCGTGCACTCAAGAAGTGGGTCGAAGCCGGCGTCGATGGCGATGGCATGGCCGATCAACTCGATGCGCAGTACCGACTCGCCGCGATAGAACTCGCTGACGAAGCGCTGCGCGACGACGGCTGCGAAGTGCTCTCGTGGGCGCTCGATCGCGAACCGCAGTACGAGCGGGCCGCGGCGATGCTCCGCGAGGCCGCCAAGGCCGCACCGGATCACGAACGCGTTCTCGAGATCTTCGAGCGTGTCGCGCGCGCATCGGGTGAGAACGCGCTTCTTCTCGAAGCGCTCGAACTGATGGCGAGTCGCCCGAACGCGTCGTCCGAGTTGTTCCGCGAGTCCGTCGAACTCGCGGGCCGCATGGAAGAACCGGCACGCGCGGAAGCATTGCTCCGTCGCTGCATCGAACTGGCGAAGGAGAGCGACAGCGGGCTTGCCGAATCGGTGTGGGCACTCGTTGCGCTCGCCGAGAAGCGCAAGGCCGCCGGCGATCTCAACGATGCGATCGCATGGCTCCGCACCGCGAGCGAAGTCGCCGAACCGGGCGAAGCGTTCAACCTCGGACTCGAGGTGGGCGCGCTGGCTGCGGGTCCGGTCGTCAACGATCTCGAACTCGCCGCCGCGACGTACGAGAAGCTGCGCGAAAAGGAACCGGGCGAGCGAAACGTGTGGGAGCCGCTCCTCGACGTGTACCGCCGCCTCGGTGACAAA
>CBIHQZ010001468.1:0-2009 GCA_966212315.1 uncultured Myxococcales bacterium | reverse complement strand
ATCCCGCGTCGCAGGGTCGTCAGGGTCTGGTCGGTCGACGGGGCGCCGCGGAAGATATGGACCGCCCCGTCGTTCGCGTCGACGTCCATGGCGCCTGGACTGCCGAGCAGCACGTCGTCGTAACCGTCCGCGTCGTAGTCACCACTCCCGGCGATCGCGTAGGCGGTGGTATCCGTCGCAAAGGTCGAACTCACCCGGCGCGAGATCGTCGTGTTCGCCAACAGCGTCTCGAACGTGAACGCCGCGGATTCTTGGGCGGAGCCGACGACGATGTCGGGATAGCCGTCGGCATTGCGGTCGCCGGCACTCGAAACCGCGGAGCCGAAATCGGGAGTACCCGAGAACATGAGCGGCACACTCATCGCGCGCCGATCCGTGCCGACGCGAATGATCGCTGCGGACCCGAGTCCCCCGACGACCACCACGTTGCGCAGCGACCGATCGACCTCACCGCCAGCCGCGACGGCGCGCCCGTACGCCGGGCCGCCCGGAATGGCGAGCGGCGTCGTCGCGAGCCCCGTCGGACTCCCGAAGTACAAGAGCACCGTACCCGTCGTGTCGCCGACCACGCCGGTCCCCACTGCGATGTCGCCGTACCCGTCGCCATCGAGATCGCCCACACCGGCCATTGGCCCGCCGTACGCGCCGATCGCGTACTGCGACGGCGTCGCGAGCGGCGTGACGATCCAATCGGGGTTGCCACGACGCATGATCCAGATGGTGTGACTGCACGCGCCCGAACTCGCGCGCTGATCCGGCGGTGCGCAGGCGCCGACGAGCAACTCGGTCTGTCCATCGCCGTCGACGTCGCCCGCATTCGCGACGCTCGCGCCGAAGTACGCATCGCCGGCCGGGCGTTGCAAGGCGAACTCGGCCGGCGTGCTCCCGGGCGCGCCCGTGTAGAGGTACACCGCGCGATTTCCGGGCGAGCCGATCGCGTAGTCCGCGATGCCGTCGCCGTTCCACTCCGCGGGTCCGGGAACCACCGACGAGGCCACGGTCATCGATTCGCGAAACGGCACCGTGAACCACCACGTCGCCGACCAGTCGCTCACCGTGCCGGTGTCCTGGCAATGACGGCGCGCGCGCCAGTAGTGGATCCCGGGGATGAGTGAAGGGACGACGCTCACCGTATCGCGCGCTCCGCCGATGGGCATTACCGCGAGCATGTGGGTCGAGTTGTACGTGTCACCGAATTCGTAATCGACCGTCGAAGCCCCCGCTTCGGGCGCCGGTGCCACGCGCAGTTCGGGATGATTCGAGGTCAATCGCGAACCCGACAGCGGATACGTCAAACGTGGAATGGGGCAGCCGGTGGTCGCGTCGACGATCGGTACGTCTTCGCCGCCGGGCGTGTCGACGCCCACGGGCACGTCGATCGTCGGTGCATCCACGTCGGCCGCATCCATGCTCGCGTCCGCATCGATCACTACGTCGCCGCCGTCGCCGAGCGTGCTCGCGGGCACGCACGCGCCCGGATCGCGCGCGGATCGCGCGTAGGCGTAGTGACTGACACACGTCGCACTCGGCTCGGCGCACTGGTGGTCCACCGTGCAGATCGAACCGGCCGTGTGATCACACTGCGCGTTGCTCGAGCATGCGTACGGCGTGCGACTGCATGCGGCGAAGCTTGCGCTCGCGACGATGACAGCCATCGGAATGAACGACCCGATCGACGAACGTTTCATCGCGCTCCCAGTCACAGCCCGCGGCCTCGCCATCCGACCGTGATCATCGCGCCGTCCGCCGTCGGAGCCGCGCCCCAGTGAAACGCGTGATCGCGACGCGGCGCGCTCGGACGCAGCAACACACCGGCGACACCCGCGACGATCGCCGCAGCTCCGATGCCGATCACCACGCCGCCGGCGATGCGCTGTCCGTTCGCCGCATCGAGCGCGCGCAGATAATCGCTTTCGCTCGCGTGCTGCGTTGCGCCTGGATCGGGCGCGAGTGCGAGCGTGACTGCGCCCGCAATGCCGGCCGCAACCCCGACTCCGAGCACGACGAAC
>CBIHQZ010001467.1:0-2011 GCA_966212315.1 uncultured Myxococcales bacterium | reverse complement strand
CAACACGGGATGCGGCTCATCGCAGGGCGGAGACGCAACACGGGATGCGGCTCATCGCAGGGCGTACAGCCCGGCATCGTCGCTGCCGACGAAGAGCGTTCCGTCGGATGCAATCGCAACGCTGCTGTCGACGTCGGCGCCGATCGAATAGCGCCACGCGACGGCGCCATGCGGATCGAGTGCGTAGAGCATGTCGTCTTCGCTTCCGACGAACACGTAGCCGTCGGCATCGATGCGCGCGCTCGATCGCACACGTCCACTCGTCGCGACGCGAAAGGCCTGCGTGCCGTCGCTCGCATGCAGACCGTAGATCCCGCCGTCGTCGGAGCCGATCACGATCGTGCCGTCGCGTCCGAGCGCAGGCGTCGCGTGGATCTCGTCGCGCGTGGTGAAGTCCCAGCGGAGCGCACCGTTCGCGTCGTACGAACGCACGTGTCCGTCGCGTCCGCCCAGCACCGCGGTGCCGTCGTCGAGGACGAGCACACCACCGTACGCGGGTGAACCCGTGGCGATGCGGCGCACGACCGAGCCGTCCGCCGTGTGCACCACGAAGAGGTTGCCGAGCAGGTCGGCGATGTACGCGCTCGCGCCGTCGCGCGAGATGGCGGGCGCACCGAATACGTGTCCCGGCATCGCAACGGTCCAGCGCGTGTGCCCTGCGCGATCGAGGGCGAGCGCTCCGTGCGCGGCGACGAGTGCGAAGTCGCCTTGCACCGCGATCGGGGCATCGACATCGTCGTGTGCATCCACACGCCATCGCGCTTCACCGCGTGCACCGAGCGCGGCAACGGATCCGCCCACGCGACCGACCAGCACGAGATCACCCCACGCGGCCGGCGTCGCGAAGAGATCGTGGTCGTCGAGACGAGCCCATCGCTCCACGCCGTTGCGATCGAGCAGGTGCACCGCACCGTCGACGCCCGCGAACACGCACCCGTCGTCGTTCGTCACGATCGGCGAAGCGAACACACGATGCCGCGCCCGCACGCGCCATCGCACCGAGGGTTGTGCATGCGGTCCACGGAACGGGCTGCGACCGGTGTGCTGCGCGTCGCCGCCGAACTGCGCGATCGCGTTCGGCGCCGCTGACTGCGCATCGAGCGTGGCGCTGTACGCAAACGTGGCGAGGAGCGCGAGGAGCGACGAAACGATCGGTGCGCGCATCCCGGATCAGTGAAGCAGGTTGAAGTGACCCGACACGCCGAGGCCGATGTAGAGGTACGCCTCGGGGTCGGTGTTCGTCGAACCGCAGAGGGTGCTCGCGTTGAAACGAACGCAGCCCGATGACTGCGTCCACGGCGCGACCATGCCGAGCACGCCGATCTCGACGTTGTCCGTGAGCGCGTAGTTGAAGCCGACCTGGAACGGGAATGCGAGGCCGGAACCGGTGACCGTGGTGGAACCGTTCCAGCCCTTCGTCTGCGCGAAGAAGTCGAATCCGGCACCGACGAAGAGATCGGGCGTGCCGGCGTAGCTGCGCGTGCGGCGCGGCATGAACGAGAGGATGTGGACGCGCGCATAGATGCCGAAGGCCCCCGCATCGGCGCCGTCGCCCGTGCGCACGCCGAGCACGTTGTAGAGCCCGTGAAAGCCCGCGCTCAGCACCGGGATGACGCGGTATCCGAGATGGAACTGCATGCCGAACGACCCGGTGGTCGGGCCGCCGCCGCTGGTCGAGTTGTTGAACGCGGCGCCGTGGGAAAAGCCGCCGTACCCGGCGTGGATCGAGCCCTCGAGACCGGTCTGTTCGTCGTGCAGATCGAACTGCGCGTGGGCGAGTGACGGCACCGCGAGGACGGCGGCAGCGGCGACGGCAGCGAGGAACGGCGGGGCGGAAAAAGCGAATCGCGAAGACGGCATGACGACGCGATGCCCGAGGTGGACGCGCAGTGTCAAGAACGCGGGGTCGGCGCCTTCGACCGCGGCGGCCTTTCAATCGCGTCGATGGGCACCGCACGAATGCAAGGTTGCGAGCCTCGGGTTCGGTGCGCCCAGGGTGTGATTTCAGGTA
>CBIHQZ010001466.1:0-2012 GCA_966212315.1 uncultured Myxococcales bacterium | reverse complement strand
CCTCCTGACTCCTCCCGACTCCCGCACCTCCCGAGCGCGCCCTCGCACCTGTGCTAACGTCCTCCCGCGCCGTTCGTCCGGCGCTCTCATGAACTGACTTCTCGCTCCAATTCCAACGACTGATGGAAAGCGCCCGCGGGTTCCCCGCATCGGCGCGTGTTGCGAGGAGAAGATTCATGACCGTGCTGCGTACGCACGGGATCGGTGTCGCATGGTCGGCATCCGTTCCCGTTCTGGAGGAAGTCTCCGTGGTTCTCGATCGAGGCCTCTATGGCCTCGTCGGCGCGAACGGCGCCGGCAAGACGACGCTGCTCGCGATTCTCGCGGGCGCGCTCGCACCGCACGATGGGCACATCGAATTGCGCCCGCGCGATTCGATCGTCGCGTACTGCCAACAACGCGTCGACTCTCTCGACGACGACGTCGTGCATCTGTCCACGCGCGACGACGCGAGCGCCGCCGAGTTGCGAGGACGTCTCTCGCTCGATCCCTCTGAACTCACGCGCTGGCCCTCGCTCTCGCCCGGCGAGCGCAAGCGCTGGCAGATCGCGGCGGCCCTCGCGCGCGAGCCCGACGTACTGCTTCTCGACGAACCGACCAACCACCTCGACACCGACGCGCGACGCAGCGTGCTCGCGGCGCTCCGCCGCTTCACGGGCATCGGCGTCGTCGTCTCGCATGACCGTTCGGTACTCGACGCCATCACGCACGCCACCCTGCGCATCCACGCGCGCAACGTGACCGTGTATCCGGGTCCCTACAGCCGCGCGCGATTGCTGTGGGAGCACGAACGCGCGCGCCGCGAAGAGGCTCACGCCGACGCGCTCGCGCACGTGCGGCGCGCCGAATCGCGTCTCGACGATGCACGCCGCGCGCACGCTGCCGCTGCCCGTTCCACCGGCGCGCGCACGCAGATGAAGTCGAAGAACGATCACGACGGCCGCTCGATGCTCGCCAAGGGGCGTGCGCTTGCCGCCGAGAAGCGAGCCGGGCGCTCGGTCGGAATCATTCGCGACGCGGTCGATCGCGCGCGGATCGAGGTGCCCGAGATCGAGCGCGACGACACCCTCGGTAGTCGTGTGTTCGCGACGTTTCAGCGCGCACCGAACGCTGTGCTCTTCCATCTCGATCGCGACGAGATCCGCGCCGGTGACCATGTCGTGTTGCGCAACGTGCGACTCACCATCGCGCGCGAGGATCGCGTGCGCATCGAAGGCGCGAACGGCGCGGGCAAGACCACGCTCCTCGAGTCACTCCTCGGTTCGTCGACGCGCGCCGATCGCATCCTGTACCTCCCGCAGGAAATCGATCCGTCGGCCACCGCCGCGCTCTTCGATCGAGTCGCAACGAGCGATCCCGACACGCGCGGACGACTGCTCTCCATCGTCGCCGCCCTCGGCAGCGACCCTGAGCGCATCGTGCGCGGCCACGGCGCGCACCTGTCACCCGGCGAGACGCGCAAGCTCGCCCTCGCCGCAGCGCTCGCTCACCAGGTCTGGGCACTCGTACTCGACGAGCCCACCAATCACATGGACCTTCCGAGCATCGAGCGGCTCGAATCCGCGCTCGAGACTTACCCCGGCTGCGTGATCGTCGTGACCCACGACGATGCGTTCGCGCGCGCGGTCACCACTCGATCACTCGTCGTCGCCGACGGCGGAGTGCGCTGAGGCGGGGGGAATACCTCACCCCCGCTGCCGCGCGCCCCTCTCCCTTGATGCCCGCGCGAGCGCGCGAACGCAGGCATCGTCGAGAGAGGGGCTCGAAGGATGAGGCGTGATGTGTGAACTGCGCGCGTTGTCGTGCGGCACGCCGCGAACGTCCGTGCCGCGGGCGAAATGTGAGCGTGAAGCGACGGCACGCATCCGTGCACCCGAAGCGAGACGCGGTGACCGCGCTCTCAACGCCCCTGCGCTCACTACCTCGTTCCCGCACTCCCCTCACGCCCCCATCATTCCAGCCCCTCTCTCGACGATGCCTGCGTTCGCGCGCTTCGCGCGGGCGTCGGAGGG